>NZ_LT629701.1:300000-555000 GCF_900103775.1 Allokutzneria albata
ACCAGCTTCAACGGCAGCAGCCGGATGCGCGCCCCGTTCCCGTACCAGTTCCCCGGCGTCACGCACGTGCCGGACGCGTACTGCTACCGCTGCTTCTACGCGCAGGAACCGGACAGCTGCGCCAAGTTGTGCGTCGACCGGATCGCGGACTTCATCACCTACGCCAGCTCCGGCAGCGTCGCGTGCGTGCTCATCGAGCCGATCAGCGGGGTGGGCGGCAACATCGTCCCGCCGCCCGGCTACTTCGAGGACCTGAAGGCCTTCTGCGAGGAGCGGGACATCATCCTGATCTTCGACGAGAACCAGACCTCGTTCGGCCGCACGGGGGAGATGTTCGCCGCCGACCACTTCGGCGTGCAGCCGCACATGATGACCGTCTCGAAGGGACTGACCGGCAGCGGCCTCCCGCTCGCGGCGATCCTCACCGAGGAGCGGATGGCGAACTTCGACCGTTCGCTGCACGGCTTCACCTACGGCGGCCACACGCTCTCCGCCGCCGCGGCGGTCAAGACGCTGGAGATCGTGCAGCGGCCCGGTTTCCTGGAGAACGTGCGCGCTTCCGGCAAGGTCCTCAAGGACCGGCTGCTCGACCTGCAGAAGGACAACCCGGTGATCGGCGACGTGCGCGGGGTCGGGCTGATGCTCGGCGTCGAGCTGGTGGAGCCCGACGGCGGCAAGGCCACGAAGAAGACGCACGAGTTCCAGCGCGCGCTGCACGACCGCGGTGCGATCACCCGGGTCTCCGAGCACGGCCTCGGCAACGTCATCGAGCTGCGGCCGCCGCTCGTCCTGACGCCCGAGGACGCGCACCTCATCGCCGACCGCTTCGGCGAGGCACTGGAAGCGGTGTCGTGAGGGTCGAACTGGGCGCGGGCGGCCCGGCTCTCGTGCACTCGGAACCGCCGCGCCCCCAGGGGGAGCACGCGGTCCGGGTGCGCGTCGAGCTGGCCGGGCTGTGCCGCTCGGACCTCAAGGAGGTGGCCGGCAACCGGCACGGCGTCAGCCAGTTCGGCCACGAGCTGGTCGCCGTCGTCGAAGAGTCCTCTGTGGACGGTCTCGGGCCCGGCGACCGGGTCACCCTCGACCCCAACGTGCCGCTGGAGCGGGGGACCGGCTTCGCCACCACGATGTGGGCGGCGGGTCCCGCCGAGAAGCTGCGCGCCGCGCTGCCCGTGGTGCCCGCTGACGTCGACGCCCGCCGCCTGGTTTTCACCGAGCCGCTGGCCTGCGCGCAGCACTGCCTCGGCGCGGCGGCCCGGCACCTCGGCGAAGCCCTTGCGGGACAACGCGTCGGCGTCCTCGGAGCGGGGACGGCCGGTGCGCTGATCGCCGGGCTGGCGCACGCGCTGGGGGCGCAGGTCATCCTGGGCAACCGCAGCCAGGACCGCACGGACTTCCTCCGGGACCGCGCGGTGCTGGACGCGCCCATCGGTCCGCTGGAGGAGATGCCGTCCGGGGAGCTGGACATCGCGATCGTCGCGACCAGCTTCGTGCTGCCCGAAGTGCTGCGCGAGGCGCTGCGCACGGTGGTCCCCGGCGGTCTGGTCCTGCTCTACGGCGGGACCGCGCCGGGCGACGCGCTACCCGGCCTGGACTGCGACCTCGACTCCGTGCGGCGCGGTGAGCTGGTCACCACGGCGTCCTGGGACGGCAAGCCCGTGCGGGTCGGCGGGAGCTACGGCACGGTCCAGGACGACTTCGGCGCGGCCGTCCGCGCGCTGGTGGAACTGGACCCGGTCACGCTGCCGGTGGAACGGATGATCACCGAGGAGATCCCGCTGACCGCGCTCCCCGGCACCATCCGCACCCACCTCGCCACACGCCCCCTCGGCAAGACGCTCATCCACCCCTAGCGGGTGGTGAACGCGCCGCCGTTGACGTGCAGGGTCTGCCCGGTGATGTGACGCGCGCCCGCGGAGGCCAGGAAGTAGGCGGTCTCCGCGATGTCGCCGGGCTGCCCGGCGCGGCCGTTGTGGGTCGCGTCGATCAGGGCCGCGCGCCGTTCGTCGCTGAGCTGACCGCGGAAGAACTCGGTCTCGGCGATGTAGCCGGGCGAGATCAGGTTGGCCGTCAGCCCCTTGGGGCCGACCTGCGAGGACAGCCCGGCGGTCCACGCCGCCAACGCCGCTTTCGCCGCCCCGTAGGAGGTGGCGGCGTACTCGGCCCCGATGGAGCCGACGTTGATGATGGAGCCGCCGGGCCGCAGCTTGTCGAGCACGGCCGTGGTGGTGAGCACGGCGCTGAGCAGGTTGGCGTCCAGGTTCGCCCGCCACGCCGCCGCCGTCCGCTCCAGCGGGGACAGCCCTTCGCCGGGCTCGTCGAAGTCGGTGTTGCCGCCCGCCATGTTGACCACGACGTCGAGTTCCGGGCCCAGGTCGTCGGCCAGCCGCGCCACGGCCCGCGGATCGGTGGCGTCGCAGGTGATCGGCCGCGCGTCGACCTCGGCTGCCGCGCGGGCGAGCCGGTCGGCGCGGCGCCCGGTGATGATCACGGTGTCACCGGCCGCGCGGAACCGGGCGGCCACCGCCTTGCCCAGCCCCGTCCCGCCGCCGGTCACGAGCACGGTGCGAGTCATCCGGTCATCTCCTCTGCTACATTTAGCTCTAAACGTTCAGGTCTAAACGTAACAGGAGGGCGGCGATGGGGCCAAGTGACGAGGGCTATCCGCTGGGGTCGAACTCGGCGTGGCCCGCGGCCGACATCGCCGCGGCGTGGGACCGGGAGCTGCCCGGTGTGCGCACCGAGTCCATCGAGATCATCACGCCGCTCTGGCGGATCGCGAAGGTCCTCGCCGACGACCGCAGGCGCACGCTGGCCGAGCTCGGGGTCGACCCGTCCACGCTCGACCTGCTCAGCGTGATCAGGCGATCCGGGCCGCCCTACGAGCTCACCACGCGCGAGATCGCGCACCGCACGCTGGTTACCGCGGGCGCGGTCTCGCAACGCGTCGCGCGCGCCGAGCAGGCCGGACTGGTCGAACGATCACCGTCGTCGGCATCGCGCCGCGCGGTCGCCGTCCGGCTCACCGAGGCCGGTCACAACCTCATCGAACCCACTGTGCGCCACCTGCTGGAGCACGAAGCCGACCTGATCGGCTCGCTCACGGCGACCGAGCGCGAGACCCTCACCGGCATCCTCGCGCGGCTGGAGCAGGCGCTGGTCTCAGGCGGCTAGGGAGAGCACCGCGTCCAGGCCGCGAGGCCGATCGCGGTGCCGGGTGCTGGGCAGCACGTAGACCGCCAGCCCCACCCGCGCCGCCGCGCCGTCCTTGACCGGGTCGTCGCCGACGAACAGGGTGCGCGACTCCTCGACGCCCAGTTCCGCGCAGGCGATGCGGAACAGGTCGGGCTCGGGCTTGACCGAGTCGTGCTCGCAGGACAGCACGAACGTGTCGATCAGGTCCGTCACACCCAGCTCGTCGAAGGTGGGCCGGATGTCCCAGCCGATGTTGCTCACCACGCCGAGCTTCAAGCCCTCCGCGTGCAACGTCTTCAGCACCGACGCGGTGTCGGGGTAGGCGGGCCAGGAACCGGGGTCGGCCAGGCACGCGTACAGCGACTCGCCGAGCACCGCCGGGTCGGCGTCGGGCCGGAAACCGCTGGCGGACTCGGTCATCATCCGGGTCCACACCGCGCGGTGCCGCTCGGCGGAACGATCACAACCTTCGCGTTCGGCGAGCCCGCGCGGGCCGTCCACCCGCTCCCTCGTGCGGTGGATCAGCGCGGCGGCCTCGTCGAACCCGAGCAAGACCCCCCGTTCGGCTGCCTGGTGCTGTACACCGCACGGCGTCAACACGTTGCCGTCGTCGAACAGGGTCCCCGAGAAGTCGAAGAGCACGGCGTCGAACCGTCTGGACACGCACACCCCCGTGGCTAGGCGAATCCGGCTCGAGGCTACCCAGAGATCAGTCCGCCCCGGCCCGCCAAGCGGCGGTCACGGCGGACAGTGCGTCCGCTCGGTCTACACCGATCCGCCGAGCGGCCGCGACGAAATCCCTGGCCAGCGCGGTCAGCTCGGCGGGGGTGTACTCCTCGGTGATCTCCGCCACGACCGTGCCCCTGCGGCCCGCCGTGCTGAGCATCCCGGCCGTCTCCAGCTCCCGGTAGGCCCGTGCCACCGTGCCCGCCGACACCCCGAGATCGCGGGCGAGCTGGCGGACGGTGGGCAGCCGGGTCCCCGCGGCCAGCGTCGACGAGGTGATCAGCGCCCGGAGCTGGTCGTGCACCTGGCGCCACGGCGGCTGCCCGTTCGTCGTGTCGACCTCGATCAGCAGGTTCATCCAGTCGCTTCCGGTGTCCTTCTCGGTGGCAGGTAGATGACGACCACGCAGGCGAGCGCCGTCCCGACCAGCAGCACGACCACGGGCAGGCCGGGCACCCAGGGGGACACGCGCGCGGCCAGGAAACAGCCCAGCAGGACGTACCCGGCCCCGAGTGCCATTCTGCAGCTCGCCAAGCGCATGGCCATGTCCACCTTCGCCTCGCCGGCCGGAACGCGGAGGACTGCCAGCCGGATCGTGGTCTCGACCAGGCCGACCGCGAGGACCGCTCCGCCGAGCGACACCGCGAGGTCGCCCGTCGATGTGAGGCTCGCGGTGACCGTCGCGGTGAACAGCGCCACCTCGAGAACGGTCGCCCACAACGGCACCAGGTCCTCGCGCCGGCGCGGAACCAACGATGCCCGGCGAACCGCGCCCTTCTGCCTGCGCATCGCCATCAGCACTTCGCCGAGCAGCAGTCCTGAGGCGACCGGGAACCACAGGCGCAACACGATGTCGTTGGTGATGCCGGGGATCTCGCCGAAGGCGATCGTCGCCACCACGCACACGCACCACACCGCCACATAGGTCGCGTTGCGTCGGCGCAGGTGCGCGGTCGCCGACCGGACGTCGTCCTCGGTCGGCCGAAGGACTCCCCATCTCCGCAACCACTTCGCGCCGTCGCCCGGCGAACCGACGAGCACGACGGCGAGGACGCTCACCACGAGCAGGGGAACGACGTACGACATCACAGACTCCCGACTTTGTACCGAGTTGTCGATACAATGTCGGGAGTCCGGTGAACTGTCAACTCATCACAGGGTGCCGGTCGCCAACAGGCCACCGTCCACGCGCACGGTCTCGCCGCTGATCCACGAGGCCGCGTCCGAGGCCAGGAACGCCACCAGGCCCGCCACGTCCTCCGGGGCGCCGAGCCTCTTGAGCGGGTAGTTCGCGGCGGCGTCGTCCTCGCGGCCGGTGTAGAGGTGCTCGGCGAACTTGGTCTTGACCACCGCCGGGGCCACCGCGTTGACCCGCACCTTCGGGCCGAGCTGCCAGGCCAGCTCCTCGGTGAGCCGGATCAGCGCCGCCTTGCTCGCGCCGTAGGCCGCGATCACGCCGCTGGAGCGCAGCCCTGCCACCGAGGCGACGTTGACCACCGCGCCGCCGTGCTCGCCCATCCACGCCTTCCACGCCTGCTGCACGAAGCCCAGCGCGCCGACCACGTTGGTGTCGAAGATCTTGCGGACCGCGTTGAGGTCGGCCTCCATCAGGAAGCCGAAGACCGGGTTGATCCCGGTGTTGTTGATCAGCACGTCCAGCGAGCCGAAACGCTCGACCGTGCTGCCGACGGCCTCGGCGCGGGCCTCGTCGGAGCCGGTGTTGGCGACCACCGCGAGCACGCGGTCCGCCCCGCCCTCGACCGAGGCGGCGAGCTTGCCGGCCGCGGCGTCGAGGTCGTCGGCCTTGCGTGCGGTGATGGTCACCGATGCGCCCCTGGACAGCAGCTCCTCGGCGATGGCGAACCCGATGCCCCGGCTGCCGCTGGTGATTAGCGCGGTCCGGCCGGCGAAGTCGTTCGGCGTGGTCATGTCAGCACTCTAGGGCCGGTTACCGGCCAGTAGCCAGGGCGCGTGGCAAAACCGGTCGAACGCGTCGCGTAAACTGGCACCGTGGTCTTGATGGATTAGCGGCGCGCGTGGCCCACCCCCGTTGCTGAAAGGGGAGGTGGGCGGATGCCCCCTGTCTTCCGCCACGCGAGTCGTCTGGAGTTCTTCCCTTGATCACTGTCACGGACCTGGAGCTGCGCGCGGGCTCCCGCATCCTGCTGTCCGACACCACCCTTCGCGTCCAGCCCGGCGACCGGATCGGTCTCGTCGGCCGCAACGGCGCGGGCAAGACCACCACGCTGCGCGTGCTCGCCGGTGAGGGCGAGCCCTACGCGGGCGCCGTGCTGCGCTCCGGCGAGCTGGGCTACCTCCCGCAGGACCCCCGCGAGGGCGACCTGTCCATGACCGCGAAGGACCGGGTGCTCTCCGCGCGCGGGCTGGACGAGATCCTGCGCGAGATGCAGAAGCTGCAGACCGTCATGGCCGAGCTGGTCGACGAGAAGGAGCGCGACGCCGCCGTGCGCAAGTACGGCAGGCTGGAGGACCGCTTCGCCGCGCTCGGCGGGTACGCGGCCGAGAGCGAGGCGGCCCGCATCTGCGCCAACCTCGGCCTGGCCGACCGCATCCTCGCCCAGCCGACCGGCACCCTCTCCGGCGGTCAGCGCCGCCGGGTGGAGCTGGCCCGCATCCTGTTCGCCGCCACCGAGGCCGGCTCGGGCAAGTCCGACACGATCCTGCTGCTGGACGAGCCGACCAACCACCTCGACGCGGACTCGATCACCTGGCTGCGCGGGTTCCTCAAGGGCCACAGCGGAGGCCTCGTGGTGATCAGCCACGACGTGGACCTGCTCGCCGACGTGGTGAACAAGGTGTGGTTCCTCGACGCCAACCGCGCCGAGGTGGACATCTACAACATGGAGTGGAAGCGCTACCTCGACGCGCGCGCCGCCGACGAGAAGCGGCGCAAGCGCGAGCGGGCCAACGCGGAGAAGAAGGCGGGCGCGCTCAAGGCCCAGGCCGACAAGATGCGGGCCAAGGCCACCAAGGCGGTCGCCGCGCAGAACATGGCCCGCCGCGCCGACAAGCTGCTGGCCGGGCTGGAGAGCGAGCGCACGGCCGACAAGGTCGCCAAGATCCGCTTCCCGGAGCCCGCCGCCTGCGGCAAGACGCCGCTGACCGCGGAGGGGCTGTCCAAGTCCTACGGCTCTCTGGAGATCTTCGCCGGGGTCGACCTGGCCATCGACAAGGGCTCCCGCGTGGTGGTGCTCGGTCTCAACGGCGCGGGCAAGACCACGCTGCTGCGGCTGCTCGGTGGGTCGGAGCGGCCCGACTCGGGCCAGGTCGTGCCCGGTCACGGCCTGCGGATCGGCTACTACGCGCAGGAGCACGAGACGCTGGACCACGACGCCTCGGTCTGGGAGAACATCCGGCACGCCGCCCCGGACGCGCCCGCCCAGCAGCTGCGCACGCTGCTCGGCGCGTTCCTGTTCACCGGCGAGCAGCTGGACCAGCCCGCGGGCACGCTCTCCGGCGGTGAGAAGACCCGGCTGGCGCTGGCCGGGCTGGTCTCCAGCGCGGCGAACGTGCTGCTGCTGGACGAGCCGACGAACAACCTCGACCCGGCCAGCCGGGAGCAGGTGCTCGACGCGCTGCGCAGCTACCGGGGCGCGGTCGTGCTGGTCACGCACGATCCGGGCGCGGTGGAGGCGCTGGAGCCCGAGCGGGTGATCCTGCTGCCCGACGGCACCGAGGACCACTGGTCGGCCGATTACCTAGAGCTGGTGCAGCTGGCCTGATCGGCCACCACTGCCGAGGCCAGGCACCGCCTTTAGCGCGTCCAGTTGATCCACAGGGCGTGACTCGCCGATCACGTGGCGATGATTTTTCATGATCGCCTGGCGTTTGCGGCTTCCGTGTTCGATCATTGCGGCGACGGGGGCCATGATCGGCCCCACTGGTCAAACGGAAGGCGGGACAAGGTGGCTGACCTGAAGAAGGGCGCCCGGATCACGGGGACGGCCCGGGACAAGCTTGCCGCTGACCTCAAGAAGAAGTACGAGAAGGGGGCGAGCATCCGCTCCCTCGCCGAATCTACCGGGCGCTCGTACGGCTTCGTGCACCGGGTCCTCAGCGAATCGGGGGTGACTCTCCGCGGCCGTGGCGGCGCCACGCGGAGCAAGAAGAAGTAGACCCGGCGCGAGGCAGCGCAATCTCTCTCACTGTTACGGACAGGAGCCCGAGTGTCGATCGTCGACGCTGGCCTGCTCGACGCCGGGGGCGTCCAGCTCGCGCTGGACGGCCCCCTGGCAACCATCACCCTGCACCGTCCGGAGGTGCTCAACGCTCAGACCCCCGCGACGTGGGCGGCGCTGCGCGGGATCGGGGAAGCACTCTCCCCCGAGGTGCGGGTGGTCGTGGTGCGCGGGTCCGGCCGGGCTTTCTCGGCCGGGCTCGACCGCAGCCTGTTCACCGCCGGTGACGGCGAGGGCGGCCCGGGGCTCATGTCGATCGCGACCATGTCCGCCGAGCGCGCGGACGCGGTCATCGCCGAATTCCAGCAGGCGTTCAGCTGGCTGCGCGATCCGGCCCGGGTGACCGTCGCCGGGGTGCAGGGCCACGCCATCGGGGCCGGGTTCCAGCTCGCCCTGGCCTGTGACCTGCGGATCGCCGCGACCGACGCCAAGTTCGCCATGGCCGAGACCGGGCTCGGCCTGGTTCCCGACCTCGGCGGCACGCTGCCGCTGGTGCGCTGCGTCGGCTACGCGCGCGCCGTGGAGATCTGCCTGACCGGCCGCCGCGTCGGCGCCGAGGAGGCCGAGCGGATCGGCCTGGTCAACTCCGTCACCCCGGTCGACGAGCTGGACGACGCCGTGGACAACCTCGTGCGCGCCCTGCTCAACCCGCAGCCGAACGCCACCCGCGAAACGCTGGCGCTGCTGCACTCCGCGGCCGACAACCCCGTGCCCGAGCAGCAGCTCGCCGCCGAGCGCGCCGCCCAGATCCGCCGCCTGGCCGAACTGAGCGCCCTCCTCCACAACGCCTGACCCCGCGCCGCGCTGACGCACCGAATGACTCATTCAGGCTGTCCAGCGGAGCGAACGCGGCGTTCGCGGGGAGCGGTGCGCGGCGAAGTGGATCTCTCGGGCGGGAAGATATCGGGAGCTCCCGCTGTTGTGCTCGACGCAACCAGGGGAGAGGACCGCCGTGGACGGAACGTGGATGCTCATGCGCAGCGCGATGGAGAGCGCTGACGTACCGAACAAGATTCGCAAGGGCACGCTGAAACGCGTCCTCTCCTTCGCCCGGCCGCACCGGCGCACGCTGATCGCGTTCCTGGCGATCACGGTGGTCACGGCGGTGCTGGCGGTCGCGACGCCGGTGCTCGCGGGGCGGGTGGTCAACGAGATCAGCGGCGGCGGTGACTCCGGCGTCGTGGTCGGCATCGCGTTGCTGATCGCGGGGCTCGCCGTGGTGGAGGCCGGGGTCGGGCTGGTCGAGCGGTGGTTGTCGGCGCGCATCGGCGAGGGACTCATCTACGACCTGCGCCGCGCCGTCGTCGGCCACGTGCAGAAGATGCCGATCGCGTTCTTCTCCCGCACGCGCACGGGCGCGCTGGTGAGCCGCCTCAACAACGACGTGATCGGTGCGCAGCGGGCGTTCACCTCGACCCTGTCCGGCGTCGTCGCCAACATCATCCAGCTCGCGCTGGCGCTCGGCGTGATGCTGACCCTGTCCTGGCAGGTCACCGTGATCGCGCTGGCGCTGCTGCCGGTGTTCGTGCTGCCCGCGCGGCGGATGGGCCGCAGGATGGCCGCGCTGCAAAGGGAAGCGGCCGGGCACAACGCGACGATGACCACGCAGATGACCGAGCGGTTCTCCGCGCCGGGCGCGACCCTGGTCAAGCTGTTCGGGCGCCCCAAGGACGAGGCCGACGAGTTCGGCGCCCGTGCCGCGCGCGTGCGTGACATCGGCATCCGCACCGCCATGACCACGCGCGTGTTCATCACCGCGCTGACCCTGGTGTCGAGCCTGGCGTTGGCGCTGGTCTACGGCCTCGGCGGCTGGTTCGCCCTGGAGGGGCGGCTCGCCGCGGGCACGGTCGTCTCGCTCGCCCTGCTGCTGACCCGGCTCTACACGCCGCTGACCGCGCTGGCCAACGCGCGGGTGGACGTGATGAGCGCGCTCGTCTCCTTCGAGCGCGTGTTCGAGGTGCTCGACCTGCCGCCTGCGATCACCGAAAAGCCCGATGCCACGAAGGTTCCGGATGGGCCTGTGTCGGTGGAGTTCGACGACGTGCGTTTCGCCTACCCGTCGGCGGACAAGGTTTCCCTTGCCTCCCTTGAGGAAGTGAAGACGCTCGACACGCGTGGCGGCGAGGAGGTGTTGCACGGCTTGAGCTTCCGCGCTGAGGCCGGTCAGCTCGTCGCGCTCGTCGGCTCCTCGGGCGCGGGCAAGTCCACGATCGCCGGCCTGGTGCCGCGGCTCTACGACGTGGACTCCGGCGCGGTTCGACTGTCCGATGTGGATGTTCGCGACCTGTCGTTCGACTCGATCAGGCAGACGGTGGGCGTGGTGACCCAGGACGGTCACCTCTTCCACGACACGATCGGCGCGAACCTGCGCTACGCGCGCCCGGACGCGACCGACGAGGAGATCTGGGACGCGCTGCGCGGAGCCCGGCTCGCCGACCTGGTGCGGTCGCTCCCGGACGGACTGGAAACCGTTGTGGGAGAACGGGGTTACCGGCTCTCCGGCGGTGAGCGGCAGCGGTTGACCATCGCCCGCCTGCTGTTGGCGCGGCAGCGCGTGGTGATCCTGGACGAGGCCACCGCGCACCTGGACTCGGAGTCCGAGGCGGCGGTCCAGGAGGCCCTCGCCGAAGCGTTGGCGGGGCGGACCGCGTTGGTGATCGCGCACCGGCTGTCCACCATCCGCGCCGCCGACCAGATCCTGGTCGTCGAGGCCGGGGAGATCGTCGAGCGCGGCACGCACGACGAACTCCTCGCGGCAGAAGGACGTTACGCCGAGCTGTACCGGACGCAGTTCCGCGCCGCCGAACCCGCCGAGCCCGCCGCGCCGGTCGCACTGCCGCACGCGCTCGACGACTTCGGCGCGTTGTGGCAGCAGAGCCTGATCGAGGTGCAGCGGCTGTTCCCGACGCGCCTGCGCATGGTGCTCGACGGCGACAAGGGAACCGAAGCGCGGCTGCGAGAGCTGGTCCGCGCGGAGGAGGCGTGCTGCCCGTTCTTCGCCTTCACCGTGACGCGCGAGGGCGATCGGCTCGTGCTGGACACCGACGTGCCCGAGGCCGCGGCCGTCGTCCTCGACGAGATGGCGACCGCGGCCCTGAGGTCACGCGAGCCGCGGGACCCGCTTGCCGTAGTGGGCGAGTAGGTCCTTGTTCGCCTGGTCGCCGCCCTCGGTGTTGGCGCTGCGCCACAACGGCAGGTCCAGTCCGTCGCGCTCGGCCCGCTCGTGCAGCGAGACGAGCAGCAGGTTCCACACGAACATGGTGGCCAGCGAGGACAGCGGCGCGGTGACCGGCGCGGCGGCCGGGTGCGCGGCGTCGCCGGGCGGGACCAGGGTGTCCAGCACGATGCTCGACTCGGCGGCCAGGGTCGTGCCCGAGCGCTTCGGCGCCGCGGAGCTGGCGGGCCCGGAGGTCACCCCGATCACCGGCAGCCCGGCGGCGCGCCCGGCCCTGGCCAGCTCGACGGGGTAGGGGTTCACCCCGGAGGTGGAGAAGACGATCAGCACGTCGTCCGGCCCGAGCGGGTCGGCCGCCAGCACCTCGGCGGCCAGTCCGGAGCGCCGCTCGGCGTCGGTGCTGGACTTCGCGCCGTGCATCGGCAGCAGGTCGGGGTGGTAGAGCGGGCGCACGCAGGACAGCCCGCCCGCGCGGTAGAAGGTCTCGGCGACCGCGGCCAGCGAGTGGCCCGCGCCCGCCGTGACGATCAGGCCGTCCTTGGCGATCGCCGTGGTCAGCGCGTCCACCGCGCGTTCGACGGCCTCGGCGTTGTGCCGCTCCAGCCTGTCCAGGTGCTCGTGCACCGTGCCCGCGTATCCCATCCTTGTGGTCTAAACCACTCTCCGTACCCGTGTCAACACCGCGCCCGAGCCGGTGATCTTGTCAGGGGTCGGTCGTAGGTTCCTGCCATGCGGGAGATGCGGATCCGCCCGGCGCGGGCGGCGGACGCGGGGGCGATCACCGAGCTGGTCCACGCGTCATCGGCCTACCAGGGCGGCTACGCGTCCATCCTGGACGGGTACGAGGTGACCGGTGCGCAGGTGGAGGCCACGGTGACCTTCCTGGCCGAGGACGACGCCGGCGACGTCGTCGGGTGCTACAGCCTGGTTCCGGGCGATGCCGAGCTGGACCTGCTGTTCGTGGCCGACGCGGCGCAGGGCACCGGGCTGGGCGCGCGGCTCGTGCGGCACATGCTGGAGCGGGCGCGGGAGCTCGGGCTGACCTCGGTGCGCGTGGTGTCGCACCCGCCCGCCGAGGGGTTCTACCGGCGCACTGGCGCGGTCCGGGTCGGCACGGTGCCCGCCAAGCCGCCGAAGGTGCCGTACGAGCGGCCGGAGCTCCGCTGGAACCTGGTTGCGGACCGAACAGGGGATGTGTTCGTATGAACATGTGGAGAGTGCGGAACGGTACGACCTGATCGCGAGCGCGCTGCGCGAACGGGACCGCGTGGAGGTCGCCGAGCTGGCCGAGCTGACCGGCTGCTCGGAGATGACCATCCGGCGGGACCTGGACGTGCTGGAGCGCGACGGGCTGCTGCGCCGGGTGCGCGGCGGCGCGGTCAGCACGCTCAGCGGCGAGGGCGCTCCCTACGGCGTGCGCGCCCGGCAGCAGGTCGAGGTCAAGCAGCGCATCGGCAAGGTCGCCGCCGAGCTGCTGGACGACGGCGAGAGCGTGGTGATCGACGCGGGCACCACCACGCTGGAGGTCGCGCGCGTGCTCGTCGGCCGCAGGCTGACCGTGCTGCCGCTGTCCCTGCACGCGGCCAACGTCCTCGCCGAGGGGTCGGGGATGCGGCTGGTCATGCCCGGCGGCGAGGTGAGCCCGCGCGAACTGGCCTTCTACGGGCAGCTCACCCGCGGCGCCTTCGACCGGATGCGGTTCGACACCGTGGTGCTCGGCGTGTGCGGGCTGACCGTGGCCGACGGGGTCAGCTCCTTCGACCTGTGCGACGCCGAGACCAAGCAGGCGGCGATCCGCGCCTCCGCCAGGGTGATCGCGGTGACCGACTCGGCCAAGCTCGGCCGGGTCGCCTTCGGCCGCGTCTGCCCGATCACCGACCTCGACGTCCTGGTCACCGACCGGGACGCGCCAGCAGACCAACTCGACCGGTTCCGTGAGGCCGGTGTGGAGGTGCACCTTGCCTGAAGCCACAGTGGGCGTTCCCGCCGCGGTGCGGACCGCGCGGCGCGCCACCTCCCTCGTCTTCGGCATGCACGCGGGCCTGTTCGCCGCGTGGACGCCGCACATCCCGCTGGTCAAGGAGCGCCTGGGGGTGGGCGACGGGGTGCTCGGCCTGCTGTTGCTCGGCGCCCCGATCGGTGCGTTGCTGGCCATCCTCGCGGCGGGACCGATGATCGCCCGCTGGGGCAGCAGGCCGATGATGATGATCACCGCGGCCGGCTACGGCGGGGTGTCGTTCCTGCTCGGCCTCGCGGGCTCCGGAGTGGCGCTGTTCCTCGCGCTGATGGTGTGGGGTGCGTTCCAGAGCGCGTTGGACGTGGCGATGAACGCGCAGGCGGTCCTGGTCGAGCGGCAGTACGACCGCCCGGTCATGTCCAGTTTCCACGGGTTCTGGAGCCTGGGCGGTTTCGTCGGGGCCGGGGTGGGAGCGCTCACAGTGGGTGCAAACGTCGGCTTGACCGTGCAGATGCTCGTACTGGGCGTCCTGTTGATCGTCGTCGTATTCGGCGTGAACCGCGTGCTGCTGACCGGTGATCACGCCGAGGAGGCAGACGCCCACGCGAAGGTCCGCACGCGCGACGTGCTGCGGGACGGACGGTTGCTGGCGTTGGGAGCGCTCATGTTCGCCGCGCTGCTGTGCGAGGGCGCCGCGGCCGACTGGGCGGCGATCTACCTCCGCGACTGGCTCGGCACCACGGCGTCCTTCGCGGGCGCGGGTTACTCGGTGTTCGCGGTCGCGATGTTCGTCGGCCGGGGGCTGGGGGACCGGTGGGTTGCCCGGTACGGCCCGCGTCTGGTGGTCGGCGGCCTCTCGGTGCTGGCCGCGGTCGTGTTCGCGGCGGGTCTCGCCGTGGCCCAGCCGTGGGCGGCACTGCTCGGGTTCGCAGCCCTGGGCCTCGGCGTCGCGTGCGCGGTGCCGGTGGTGTTCTCCAGCGCGGCGGAGCTGCCCGAGCGGCATGCGGCCCAGTCGATCGCGGCGGTCTCGGCCATCGCGTGGCCCGGTTTCCTGTTGGGCCCCACGGTGATCGGTGGACTGTCGGAGGCGGTCACGCTGCCTTTCGCGCTGATCCTGCTGCCTGTGTTGTGCGCGGCGATCGGGCTCGGTGCCCGGCTCATCCTCCGCGGCCGCCGCGTGACCTAGCGCGGTGGTCGGCGACGTAGATGCGGTTGGCGCACTGCGTCGAGCAGAACCGCCTGCGACCGTTGCGCGAGGTGTCGATGAACACCACCGTGCAGTCCTCGCGGGCGCAGCAGCCGAGCCGCCCGCCGCCGGAGGCGCAGATCACGTGCGCCAGCCCGGTGGCGGTGCGCGCCTTCACCCGCTTCACCGTGCTGTCGGTGTCCAGCGAGTAGTGCAGGTGCGGCGTCATCTCGCCCTCGTGGCGCGCGATCGTCGGCCGGATGGCGGCCTCGCCGAGCAAGCGGTTCAGCACGGCGATGCGCTCGTCGAGGTCGGTCGTCTCGAAGACCACGCGCAGTTTTGCCGCCCAGGCAAGGAGTTCCGCGGTCTCCTCGGCGTCGACGACGGGCTTGGTCGTGTTGTAGGACAGCAGCAGCTCGTTCATCCCTGGCGGGTCGATGCCGGGGTCGGCGTTGACCAGGCCGACCGCCAGCGACGCCTTGTCGCTGCCGTAAGGGTTGATCTGCACTAGCCCATGACAGCAGGCTGGGGGCATGCAGCGCAATGAGATTCCGGACGCGGTGACCTGCCCGAACTGCGGATGGCGCGCCGGGGACGCGGTGACCTCGGCGCACCACACGTCCACCGGCGCGGTCCGCTACGTGCACTGCGTCTGCGGGCTGCGTCTGGTGCTGCTCGGCGAGACGCTGATCGGCACCGCGGGCGCCCCGGACGCGGCGATGGCGGGCTGACCGTCTACTTAGGACACTTGGCGGAGCATGCGGAGCTGGCCGACCTCGGTGACGTTCTTCATCAGCTCCGCGTTCACCCACGCGACCATGTGCGCGATCCGGTGCTCGGGGTCGTTCGGCCACGGAAACGGTGCCACGGCGTCGAGTTCGGCCTCGGTGAGCCCGCCCAGCACGCTCACCCACTCCGTGCGCAGATCGCGCAGCCACGCCACTGCCGCGGCGCCGTCGCCGGGCCACGTGACGTCAACGCGCTCGCGCGGAGTGCGGCCGCGCGCGTGGTCGATCGCGGTGCTCCACCACCAGCCGATGTGCCAGGTGACCCATGCGATCGTGGGCACCGGGATCGGGTCCAGCTCGGCCTCGTCCCAGTCCGGACGCCACGCGCCGTCCTCGCCGCGGTGCACGGTCCAGCAGAGGTTTCCGGGCTCCCACAGGAAATCAGCGGGTTCGAGGCGAGCGAGGTGGTAGTCGAACAGCGACCACGTGAGGTCGAACTGCCAACGCAGCAAGGCACGAGGAGAGGCGGACATGGCGCAGACCATGGCACAGCGCCATGGGCGGCACGACCTGGTTTCCGACGGGCCCGAGTGGCCGTTCCCCGGTCACCACAGTTAGGGTACCCCTGTTGTGGTAGTTGGGTCGGGGACGGACATGGCTTCAGGAGTACGGGCGCACTCACGCCGCGAACTGCTCGCGGACGCGGCGATCGAAGTGCTGGCCAGGGAAGGCGGCCGAGGACTCACCCACCGCGCGGTGGACCGAGAGGCCGAAGTCCCCATCGGTACCGCCAAGAACTACTTTCCCACACGCAACGCGCTGCTGGTCGCCGCGGCCCGCCGGATGGCCGACGAGCACGGCGCCGCGGTGCAGGTGCTCCGCGAGACCACGCCCGCCGAGGTGCGCCCTGACCAGGTCCGCGAGCTGTACCCGGCGATGCTGGCCAGGGCCGTTTCCGGTGATCGAACCCAAACGCTGGCCCTGTTCGAGCTGTACCTGGAGGGCGTCCGCCGCCCCGAGGTGCGCGAGGCGCTGGGGGAGATGGTCCGGGCCAACGCCGAGGGCGTGATCGCCGTGCACCGCTCGGCCGGGCTGGACACCACACCGCGCGACGCGGCGCTGCTGGACGCGTACTTCCTGGGCGTCTCGATCTCCTTGCTGGCCCTGCCGGAGGACGCGCTGGGCAAGCTCGGCCTCGACGATCCGCACGACCTCGGCCACGGCCTGTTCGCGGCCGCGGTCCCCGGTGTGTCAGACGCTTGCGATGATCATGGCGATCGGCGCGTTGACGAGCCCGTGGGCCAGGATCAGCACCCAGGGGTTGCGGTGCCTGGACCAGAGGTAGCCGAGGAAGAGCCCGGTCACCCCCTGGTTGGCCACGACTGAGGCCAGATCGAGCGCCACGCCGTTGCCGCCCTGGATCGCCGCGTGCCAGACGGCCCACAGCAGCGCGGAGACGACGATCGCGGGCCACCGCCCGTAAAGCGACTCCAGTCGCGTCTGCAACCAGAACCGGTAGAACACCTCTTCCAGCGCGGAGTTCACCAGGAACACCGTCAGCAGCACCACGAGTGGCGCCGGCTGACCGCTCCACGGCGTCAGCACGCTGGTCAGTCCGATGTAGACGGCCACGACCGCGATCGGTCGCAGCCATCGCCCTTGAAGGTCCACTGTGGACCATTCCCGCCAGCTCACCCGGACAACGGCGAGCGGGGTCAGCAACAGCAGCGCGAGCTTCAGGCCCAGGAACCACAGGTCTCCGCGCGGTGACAGGTAGTAGCCCACCGCGAACGCGGCCGCGAGTCCCGCCAATGTCCACGCCTGCAGCGCGATCCGGCGGGGTTCCGTCCCTGTGAACGGATCGGCCGCCGGTTTTCTCGGTGCCAGCAGCACGGCTGCCACCAGGCCCGCGACCACCGGTGTCCACATGAGCCACAACGGTCGCGTCCCGCCGTGATCGGCCGTGTAGCGCAATGCGGTGTTTCCCGTGAGGACCAACCCCAGCAAGGCCGCCACGTACACCGCGACCCCGCCGACGAGTAACCCTTTCCCGGCACGCGGAGTGGGGCGCATGGGTGGAGTCTAGATCATTTGGGTGATGTCGAGGACGGAGAAGGTCGTTCCGGCCACGGGAGGTTTGCCGCAACTGTTGGGCCACGCGGGCAAGGGGGTGGGGGCGAGCTGGACGGACCACGTCCGTCCGTCCGCGTGGCGGACGGAGACCTCGTCCGACGATTCGGAGACGACCCTCAGGGAGGCCGCGGTGGTGTCACCGGTGAGCGAGCGGACGGCGAGTTCGGCGACCTGTCCGGCCCTGCTCCACGTGGCCCGGCCCCGGCAGCCTTGGAGCATCATTTCCCCGGCGGTCGTCGCCTTCAGCAGTTCGCGCGTCTGCGGGCCGTCGAGCCTGCCGTGCACATAACCGGTCGGCAGTGCGACCACGGCGGGGGCGAAGCGGTGGCCGCCGGTGTGCGTGCTCTCCCAGATCGCCTCGCCGTGCTCGGCCGCCAGCTCCGCGGCGATGGGACGGCCGAGCAGGGCGCAGCAGCGGTCGCGCTTGCCGTTGGTGCAGACCAGCAGCAGGGGGGCCGCGGTCACCGTGCCGAAGGTGGGCTCGTCGCCGGTGAGGTCGAGGTCCAGCAGCTCCTCGGGGTCCTCGACGGTGTGCCGCGCCAGCCAGGCCGCGCCCGGGCGCGTCGAGGCGAGGTAGACCCGGCGCGGGCGGGGCAGGTGCAGGTCCGGGTGGCGACCCGGCCGGCGGATCAGCACGATCCGGACGCCGGTCTCCTTCATCCGCCGGGCCAGCTCGGCGCCGACCCGCCGGTCGAGGTGGCTGTCCACCAGTGCGTCCGCGCCCCACGGTCCCGGCTGTTCGAGGCAGAGCCAGGTGGCCGCGACCGGGGCGGTCCCGGCCAGGGGCTCGGCGGCGGCGAGGGCGGCGCAGGTGGTCACTGGCGCTCCTCCGGGCGTGGTGTGCATACGCTGCCCATCATCACCCGGTTGGTTCTTGAACGGCACCCCGGGGTTGCCGGAGGACCGCGCCGGGAATGGACGTGGTCGCGGGCTGGCCCGGCGTGGCAGCCTGGGGCGGGGAGGTGGCCATGGCTGAGCCCGGTAGCTACCGGTACGGACCGTGGGAGGGCGGGCGCGACCCGCTGGCGCCACCGCCGGACCTGCGGGCGGCGCTGGAGGAGATCGGCCGCGAGGTGATGGCGGGGGCCTCGCCGGAGTCGGCGCTGCGGGAGCTGCTGCGGCAGGGCCTGCCGGGCACCCGCGGGCTGGACGAGCTGACCCGGCAGGTGTGGCAGCGGCGTGCGGCGTTGCAGCGCAGGCACCGGCTCGACGGGACCGTGCAGGAGGCGCGCAGGCTGCTGGACCGCGCGCTCGCCGCGGAACGGCGCGAGCTGGACTCCGACAGCGGCGAGGACGCCCGGTTCCGGCAGGTGCGGCTGGACATGGTGCCGAACGACGTCGGCGGGGCCGTGCGCGAGCTGGCCGACTACGACTGGCACTCCGCCGAGGCGGCCGAGGCCTATCGGGAGATCCAGCAGCTGCTCGGGCAACAGATGGTGGAGCAGCGGTTCAAGGGCATGCGCGAGGCCATGAGGCAGGCGCGGCCGGAGGACGCCGAGCGGGTGCGCGAGATGCTGGCCGACCTCGACGACCTGCTGACCGCGCACGCGCAGGGGCACCCCGACACGCATCGGCGGTTCGAGGAGTTCATGCGCCGGCACGGGGACTTCTTCCCGGAGAACCCGCGCACCACCGACGAGCTCATCGACTTGCTGGCGGCCCGCTCGGCGGCTGCGCAGCGGATGCTGAACTCGATGACCCCGCAGCAGCGCGCCGAGCTGGCGCAGCTGTCGCGGCAGGCCTTCGGCGACCCCAGGCTCGCCGAAGCGCTGTCCACAGTGGATGACAAGCTGCGCGCGCTCCGGCCGGGCGAGGACTGGTCGGGGCGCGGCCGGTTCCGCGGTGACCAGGCGATGGGCATGGCCGAGGCGACGGAGGCGCTGCAGGAGCTGGGCGAGCTGGACCGGCTGGCCGAGCAGCTGGCGCAGGCCCACCCGGGTGCGCGACTGGAGGACATCGACTCCGAACTGCTGGAGCGGCACCTCGGCGAGCAGTCCACTGTGGACGCCAAGGCGCTTGCCGATCTGGAACGGCAGTTGCGCGCGCGGGGAATGCTGGAACGCGGACCGGACGGTGACCTCCGATTGAGCCCCAAGGCGTTGCGCCGCTTGGGGGAAGACACCTTGCGCGATGTGCTCGGCAAGCTCCGCGGGGCACGGGGAGAACGCGATGCCGGCCGCGCGGGCGCGGCGGGGGAGCGGACCGGCTCCACCAGGCCGTGGCGTTTCGGCGACACCGAGCCGTGGGATGCCGCGCGCACGGTGGCGAACGCGGTCCTGCGCACGGCGGGAACCGGTGCGGCGCTGTCGATTGACGTCGGCGATGTGGAGGTCGCTGAGACGGAGCAACATTCGCGAGCGGTCGTCGCGCTGTGCGTAGACACGTCGTGGTCCATGATCCAAGACGGTCGCTGGGTACCGATGAAGCGGACTGCGCTTGCGCTGCACCACTTGGTGCGCACGCGCTTCCGCAGCGACGAACTGCAACTGATCACCTTCGGCAGGCACGCGATGAGCGTCGACATCGGCGAACTCACCGCGCTGGAAGGAACCTACGAGCAGGGGACGAACCTGCACCACGCGCTGATGCTCGCCGGACGGCACCTGCGCCGCCATCCGGACGCGCACCCGGTTGTGCTCGTGGTGACCGACGGCGAGCCGACCGCGCACCTGGAACCCGACGGGGAAGCCGTTTTCGACTACCCGCCGCGGCCGGAGACGATCGCCAGGACCATGGCCGAGGTGGACGCGCTGGCCCGCCGGGGCGCGGGCGTCACCGTGTTCATGCTGGGCGAGAACCCCGGGCTGGCCGCGTTCGTCGACACCATCGCGCGGCGCACCGGTGGTCGTGTGCTCGCGCCGACGACCGACGGGCTCGGTGCCGCGGTCGTCGCGGACTACCTGCGCAACCGGCGGGGATGACCGACTGTCCAACTAGGACAACACGAAAGGTCGCTGTGTCGCTGCGCGCAAAAGTTGATCAAACGGCATGATGAGGGTCCGGAGCAGAACGGCGACACCGGAGGGGAGGACTTCCCCAGTGGAGGTCGACAAGCAGCGAAGGCCGCGGTGGCGGTGGGTGCTGCCAACGCTGATGGTGCTGGCGTGGCTGGTTTTCGGGGGCTTCAGCAGTCAGTTCCAGAGCCGCCTCGCGGAGGTGCAGAAGAACGACAACGCCTCCTTCCTGCCCGCGAGCGCGGAGTCCACCGAGGCGACCAACCTGCAGGCGGCGTTCTCCGACAAGCGGGTGCTGCCCGCGGTGCTGGTCTTCGAGCGCCCGGCCGGGCTGACCATGACCGACCAGAACGCCTTGCAGGAGCGGCTGGTCCAGCTCGCCGCGTTGCCCGGGGTCAACGGCCAGATCACCCCGCCCGACCTGGCCAAGGACGGCAAGGCGGTGCAGGCCGTCGCCGCGCTGGACGCCCAGGACGGGGCGAAGCTGGCCAGGACCATCGCCGAGCTGCGCGAGGTGGTCGGCAAGAGCCTGCCCGCAGGTCTCAACGCCTACGTCACCGGCCCGGCGGGTCTGCTCGGCGACCTCGCCGACATCTTCAAGGGCATCGACGAGCTGCTGCTCGGGGTGACCGCCGCGGTGGTCGCGCTGATCCTGGTCGTGGTCTACCGCAGCCCCCTGCTGCCCATCCTGGTGCTGGCCTCCGCCGGGCTGGCGCTGGCCAGCTCCACGTTCGTGGTCTACGAGCTGGCCGCCAACGAGGTCCTCACGCTCTCCGGCTCCAGCCAGGGCATCCTGTTCATCCTGGTCTTCGGCGCCGCGACCGACTACGCCCTGCTGCTGGTCGCCCGCTACCGCGAGGAGCTGCGCAGGCACGCGTCGCCCTACGTGGCGATGGGCAAGGCCTACCGCGCCTCCTTCGAGCCGATCCTGGCCTCGGCGGGCACGGTCGTGCTCGGCCTGATGTGCCTGCTGCTGTCCGAGCTGAACTCCAACCGCGGCCTCGGCCCGGTCGCGGCCACCGGCATCGTCATGTCGCTGCTGGCCTCGCTGACCTTCCTGCCCGCCGTCCTGGTGATCTTCGGCAGGGTGGCGTTCTGGCCGTTCTGGCCGATGGCGGTGACCGGCAAGCACGCCAAGGTGCCCAGCGACGTCGAACAGCACGGCTCCTGGGCCAGGGTCGCCGCGGCCGTGGGCCAGCGGCCGCGGCTGACCTGGGTGCTCACCGCGCTGGTGCTGCTCGGCGGGGCGGCGCTGCTGCCGCAGTTCACGTCGGCAGGCACCTCGCAGACCGACCTGTTCCTCACCAAGGTCGAGTCGGTCACCGGCCAGGAGGCGCTGTCGGCGCACTTCCCCGGGGGTATCGGCAGCCCTGCGGCGATCATCGCCAACGCGCAGGCCGCGCCCGCGGTGATGGCGGCGGCCAGGGTGCCCGGCATCGCCGACGTCACCATGGGCTTCGACGTGCCGCCCGGCGCCCCGCCGCCCGCGGACGTCAGCCAGCTCAAGCCCAAGGTCGTCAACGGCAAGGTGCAGATCTTCGCCACCTTCTCCGCCCCCGCCGACTCGCCGCAGTCCGTCGCCGCGGTGAAGACGCTGCGCGAGGCGGTGCACGGGGTGCCCGGCGCGGAGGCCAAGGTCGGCGGGTTCACCGCGCTGCAGTACGACGTGCAGGAGGCGTCGTCGCGGGACCGGTGGGTGATCATCCCGGCGGTGCTCGTGGTGATCGTCATCGTGCTGGCGCTGCTGCTGCGCTCGCTGCTGGCGCCGCTGCTGCTGACCGCGACCGTGGTGCTGTCCTTCGCCGCCACCCTCGGCGTCAGCGGGCTGATCTTCGAGCACCTGCTGGGCTGGGGCGGGGCCGATCCGAGCGTGCCGCTGTTCGCCTTCGTGTTCCTGGTCGCGCTCGGCATCGACTACAACATCTTCCTGATGACGCGCGTGCGCGAGGAGGCGGTCAAGCACGGCACGGTCACCGGAACGCTGCGCGGGCTCACCGTGACCGGTGGCGTGATCACCTCGGCGGGTGTCGTGCTCGCGGCCACCTTCGCGGCCCTGGCCGTGCTGCCGCTGCTGTTCCTGGCCCAGCTGGCGTTCCTGGTGGCCTTCGGTGTGCTGCTCGACACGCTGGTGGTGCGCTCGCTGCTGGTACCGGCGCTGACCATCGACATCGGCCGCGCGGTGTGGTGGCCGGGGCGGCTGTGGAAGGCGGAACCGCCTCGGCGGGCAGACGATGAGCCGGGTAATTGTCTAGGGTCGTGACCATGCAACCCTGGTCATCCGTCCCGGTCCCGCGCGTGCCGGGCACGCCCCGCCCGCTTCGGCTCTACGACACCGCATCCGGCGAGGTCAGGCCGACCTCGCCGGGGCAGGTGGCCAAGCTCTACGTCTGCGGGATCACCCCCTACGACGCCACCCACCTCGGGCACGCGGCGACCTACCTCGCCTTCGACCTGGTGCACCGGATCTGGCTGGACAACGGCCACGAGGTGCACTACGTGCAGAACGTCACCGACATCGACGACCCGCTGCTGGAGCGGGCGCAGCGGGACAACCAGGACTGGGTCGTGCTGGGACTGCGCGAGACCGCGTTGTTCCGCGAGGACATGGAGGCGCTGCGGGTGGTGCCGCCGCGCGAGTACGTCGGCGCGGTCGCGGCCATCCCGGAGATCATCGAGGCGGTCGGCAAGCTGCTCGCCTCCGGCGCCGCCTACCGGGTGGACGACGAGCACCCGGACATCTACTTCGACCACGCGGCCACCGGGCGCTTCGGCTACGAGTCCGGCTACGACGAGCAGACCATGCTGACGTTGTTCGCCGAGCGCGGGGGCGATCCGGACCGGCCGGGCAAGCGGCACCCGCTGGACGCGCTGCTGTGGCGGGCCGCGCGCGACGGTGAGCCCTCGTGGGACGGCGAGCTGGGCCCGGGCCGCCCCGGCTGGCACATCGAGTGCACGGCGATCGCGGTCAACCGCCTCGGCGCCACGGTGGACGTGCAGGGCGGCGGCTCCGACCTGATCTTCCCGCACCACGAGTTCAGCGCGGCGCACGCGGAGCAGCTGACCGGCCAGGCGCCGTTCGCCCGGCACTACAGCCACAGCGGCATGATCGGCCTCGACGGCGAGAAGATGTCGAAGTCCAAGGGGAACCTGGTCTTCGTGTCCAAGCTGCGCGCCGACCGGGTCGACTCGATGGCGGTGCGCCTGGCGCTGCTGGCCGACCACTACCGCTCGGACCGGTCGTGGACCGCCGCGCTGCTCGCCTCGGCGGAGAACCGGCTGGCGCGGTGGCGGGAAGCCGTCTCGCTCCCAGCCGGACCCTCGGCGGAGTCCCTTGTGGAGCGGTTGCGCGACCACCTCGGCGACGACCTCGACACCCCGCGCGCGCTCGCGGCGGTGGACGGCTGGGCAGCGGAGGCGCTGACCCGGCGCGGCACGGACACGGGAGCCCCGGCGCTCGTCCGCACCGCCGTCGACGCCCTGCTCGGCATCGCCCTCTGACCCAGCGCTCGTGTACCCAATGTGGCATTTGCTTCATCTGGCGTAACGCATGCCACATTGGGTACATCATCCCCCGTGCGGGGAGCGCGGGGTGGGTTGCGCGCGGCAACGATCTTGTTACGAGATGCTTGCCACGCAACCGCTCCGGGGAAGTCCACGTCTTACTGGTGATCGCTTGATGGGGACTTCTGGGGGAGGACACACGATGAGCGCTCCGGTTCAGGCCTACCGCTACGGCCCCACCGCGCGCGTCCCACAGCGCCGCAGGCGGGCCGCTCAGCTCCAGCGCGCGGCGCTGCGCGCCCGTCCCACGCACGTCACGCACCCGGCGGAGAGCTGCTACTGCCCGGAGTGCTACCGCCCGACCAGCGCTGGCGACGTGCTGTTCGGCATCGTCGGCGGACTGCTGCTGGCCGGGCTCATCGTCGGTTCGGGCTGGCTGTTCGGCTTCTACAACCTCTTCGCCTAGCGCGGGCCCGCCACCATGTCGACCAGATGCCTTGATACGGCACAACAACGTGACGGTCAGCGATCTGCGTAGGAAGTTTTCCCTTGCCGCGCAAGCAGAACTCGCCGTCGCAGCCTCGTGGTGCAAGGCGAGCGCCCGGTCGAAGCGCCGATGCCGAGCCGGTCGAGCACCTTGCGGATCTGCGCAGGAGGCCGTCGCGCGAGGACGCCCGCGAGGCCCGACACCGCGCGGACGACCGACATGCTCATGTCCCACCTCACGCAGTGACGGCGGGAGCGGTGGAGCGCGAGCGACAGCTGACCGGCCATCCTCGCGCGATCACGGTGCCGGGCGACGAGTTCGGTCAGCTCGGGGACGAGCCGCCGGTGCGCGCCGAGCCGCAGCTCGATGTCCACGCAGTCCTCCCACGCGCGCCAGCGGGCCTCCTCGACGAGATCCCGGAAGCGGAAAGCGTCGATCCGGGCGGGATCGGTGCGGAGCGCGTAACCGCTGCCGTGCCGGTCGATGCGGACTTCGTCAACGCCCTGGAACGCCGTCCGCAGCAGTGAGACGTGCTTGTGCACAGCGGATCTCGCGGCTCGGGGGAGGTCGGCCGGCCACAGCAACCGGGTGATGTCGTCGAGCGGGACCCAGCGGTTGACCCGCGTGAGCAGTGCGGCCAGCACCAGCCGGCGTTGCGGTGTGCCGACGACGACCGACGCGCTGCCGGTCGAGGTCTCCAGTTCCCCCAGCACTGTGAAACGCAGAGCTGCCCCCTCGCCTGGGACAGAGGTGGCCGATGCGGGAGATCGGCCACCCCTGTCGCCGCCCAGTGCCACCGGCTCGCGCCGATGA
This sequence comes from Allokutzneria albata, assembly GCF_900103775.1. Taxonomy (GTDB): domain Bacteria; phylum Actinomycetota; class Actinomycetes; order Mycobacteriales; family Pseudonocardiaceae; genus Allokutzneria; species Allokutzneria albata. The sequence continues at coordinate 325,055 of NZ_LT629701.1, forward strand.
GCTCACGGCCGCGGTCGCGGAACAACCCCCTGTGCTCCGTCCCCTCACCCGCGACCGGCTCCACCAGCCTCCTGCGTGGCCGGACCGCCTGCCAAGCCGTGGCGCTAAACTGGGACAGAGGGATAAAAAGGTGCCTCTGTCCTGCGATAACGCCGTTCTTGGGGACGCCGGGGATTCGGAGGGACACGGGTGGATTCGCGGGCGTGGGCCGCGCGGCTCGCGGAGCGGTTCAGCGAGCTGAAGCAGCGGTCCGGGCGCAGCTACGACGTGCTGGCGAAGCGGTCCGGGATCAGCCGCTCGGTGCTGCACCGCTACTGCTCCGGCGCGGCCGTGCCCACCGAGTTCGGCTTCGCCGAGCGCTTCGCGAAGGTCTGCGGCGCCGACCGGGACGAGTTGATCGAGCTGCACCGGATGTGGGTGCATGCCAGCGGGGACACCTCCGCGGAGCCGGCGCCGGAGCCCGTCGTGCACGCGCAGTTCGACGTACCGCGCGTGGTCGAGGACTTCACCGGTCGCGAGACGGAGCTGAAGCGGCTGCTGTCCGCGTTGCCCGGGGAGTCCGCGCCGCTGGGCGGTCTGGTGATCAGCGCGCTGGACGGGATGGGCGGCATCGGCAAGACCACCCTGGCCGTGCTCGCGGCGCACCGGATGCGCGAGCGGTTCCCCGACGGGCACCTGTTCATCGACCTGCACGCGCACACCGAGGGCCAGGAACCGCTGAGCGCGGGCGCCGCGCTGGACCGGTTGCTGCGCGCGGTCGGCACGCCCGGCGAGGCCATCCCCGAGGACATCGACGAGCGGGCCGGGGCGTGGCGGGCGGCGATGGCGGGCCGTCGTGCGCTCGTGGTGCTGGACAACGCGATCGACTCCGCACAGGTCCGGCCGTTGCTGCCGGGCAGCCCCACGTGCTTCGTGCTGATCACGAGCAGGCGCAGGCTGCTCGACCTCGAAGGCGTGCGCACGCTGACCCTGGACGTCCTCACACCGGACGAGGCCGCCGCCCTGTTCGCCACGGTCGCCGCCGTGCCCGACGGAGCCTCCGTGCGCGAGGCCGTGCGGCTGTGCGGATATCTGCCGCTGGCCATCAGGATCGCCGCGGCGCGCCTGCGCAGCCGTCCATCGTGGACGGTTGAGCACCTGGTGCGGCGGCTGGGCAACGAGCACCGCAGGCTCGCCGAACTGCAGGTCGGCGATCGCAGTGTCGCCGCCACGTTCTCCTTGTCCTACAAGCTGCTCACGGCCGAGCAGCAGTGGATGTTCCAGCTGCTGGGCCTCGCGCCCGGTGACGACATCGACGTGCTCCGCGCGGCCGCGCTGGCGCGTGTGCCCGACACGGTGGCAGAGGACCTGCTGGAGTCGTTGGTCGACGCGCACCTGTTGCAGCAGCCCGCGCCCGGCCGCTACCAGTTCCACGACCTCGTCCGCGCGTACGCGGCAGATCGTGCGCGCGAGGAAATCCCTGCCGCTGAAAGGGAACAGGCTCTTCGGCGGATGTTCGAGTTCTGCGTGCAGGGCACTGTGCGCGCCGAGCGGTTGTTCAACCCGAATCGCCTGCCGTTGGCGCTGCCCGAGCCAAAGGAGGACGCCGGGCCGTACCCGTTCTCCACTCCGGAAGAGGCTCTGGAGTGGTGCGAGGCGGAGCGGGTCAACCTGGTCGCCTCGGCCCGCACGGCCGCCGAGGAGAACCTGCACCCGTACTCGTGGCAGCTCGCGTGGTCCCTCGGCGGGTATCTGTACCTGCGCAGCCACTGGTCCGACTCGATCGCCGTCTACGAAGCCGCGCTGGCCGCGACGTGGCGCAGCGGGGACCGCCTCGCGCAGAGCAGGATGAACTACGCGCTCGGCATCGTGTGGCGGCAGCTCGGGCGGTTCGACGAGTCCATCGCCGCCTACGACCTCGCGTTGGCGGTGCAGCGCGGCGAGGGGATGGCCGCGGAGGAGGCGATGACCCTCGTCGGTCTCGCCGACGCCTGCGCGGGCCTCGGGAGGCTGGACGAGGCGATCGAGTGCAACCGGCGGGCTCTGGAGGCCTTCCGCGCGGAGGGCCACCCGTGGGGCGAGGCGCTGGCGCTGCTCGGGCTCGGCGACGCGACCCTGGCCCGGGGTGAGCTGACCGAGGCCTCCGCCTACCTGAACCAGGCCATCCTGCTCGCGCACGCCCTGCAGGACGTCTACGCGCAGGGGCGCGCCGGTGGCAGGCTGACCGAAGTGTTGCTGCGTCAGGGAAATCCGGCCGAGGCGGTCGAGCGCGGGCGCGGTTTCCTCGCGCTGCTCGAAGAGGTCGGTGACCCGTGGGAGACCGCGAACGTGCTGTTCCACCTGGGGCAGGCGTACGCGGCGCTCGGCGACACCGAGGCGGCGCGACGCCACCTGCGCGGCGCCGAGGAGATCTTCGGGGAACTGGGCGACGAGACCACCCGCACGGTCAGGGAGTCGTTGCTGGCGCTGGGGAAGGCCCCGCCGCCGCCCCGCGGCTGCGCCGGAGCGCGCGAGTTCATGAACGATTCTCCCTTTCATTAGGATTTCACCGGAGCTGATTACCTTGCGCCGCATGAACATTCGTGCAGCCGCCGTGGCGGCTCTGTCCCTCGCCGCGATGAGCCTCGCGGTCCCGTCCGCGAACGCGGCGCCCGGTTGCGGTGGCTACTGGAACGACGCCACCTACGCCTACTACACGCACTGCGGCCCGACCTCGGTCCTGATCGACGTCGACGTGGCGTGGGGAGCGGACTTCACCAGGTGCGTGGGGCCGAACTCCACGACCAACATCGGCTTGTGGCCGCGCACCCGCAACGCCTGGTACGTCCGGCCCTGCTGAGAGGAACCGCGTGAGCATGCGTGTGAGATCCCGTGCGGCCCTCGCGCTCGCCGCGGTCGCGGCGACGATGAGCGTGACGGCCCCGACAGCGACCGCGGTCCCCGGGTGCGGTGGCTTCCGCGACGCCGGTTACGGCTACTACTACGACCACTGCGGCCCGACCCAAGTCAAGATCAACATCGATGTGGCCCGCCGGCCTGACCAGACCCGGTGCGTCAACCCCGGTGACAATCTCCTGTGGCTCAAGGTGAACGGTCCCGAGGCTCGGGGCGCCTGGTACGTCGGCCTCTGCTGAGCGCTCCGCCGTCGCTTACGCACTGAATGAGTCATTGAGGTACTTGAACGCACCGGATGACTCATTCAGTGCGTTCGAGGGACTGATTGCGATCTGCTGAGCAGCACGACCATCAGCAGCAGCGCTGCGTCGGTGGCCACGAGCTGGGCTCGTTGCACCAGGCCGACCCAGGGGCCACCGACCAGCAGCGCCGACAGCAGTCCGGTCGTCGCGAGCGCCGAGAAGCACGTCCACAACACGAATCGCCCTTGTGCGCCAAGGAGGTTTCGCATCCTCAGCAGGCCGACGACCGCGACGAAGATCCCGCAGAACACCAGCACGCTCGACGCCTGGTGGATCTCGTGGGACAGCGACACGGTGTTGTCGATCTCGCGCTGACGGCACGCGCGGTCGATGCTCGGCGAGCAGTCCATGGACACGAGCGCGTCCAGCACCGTCACCCCGCCGAACACCGCGAGCCCGGCGCCGACGAGCCGCGCGGACCGCCGGGGCCACAGGGACACGGCGGCGGCCACGAAGAGCAGGCCCGCGATGACATCGGTGGTGCGGAACAGGAAGCGGTACGGCTGGTCACCGGCCATGTGCTCGGAAACGTAGCTGTGCACCAGGCTGAGGTCGTCGGGCAGCACGAACTCCAGCAACCACGCCGAGTAGACGACCGTGCCGATCAGGATCAACCAGCGGGTCATACCGAGGAACCCTCGGGGCGCACGAACGGGAACAGCACGGTCTGCCGGATCGTGCCGCCGCACAGCATCATCAGCAGCCGGTCCACGCCGAGGCCGAGCCCGCCGGTCGGCGGCATGCCGTACTCCAGCGCCCGCAGGAAGTCCTCGTCCAGCTCCATCGCCTCGACATCACCGCTGGCGGCCTTCATGGACTGCGACTGCAGCCGCTCGCGCTGCTCCACGGGGTCGGTCAGTTCGGAGTACGCGGTGGCGATCTCCGCGCCGAACGCGATCAGGTCCCACCGCTCGGCCAGCCGCGGGTCCTCGCGGTGCTGGCGGGTCAGCGGCGACACGTCGGTGGGGTAGTCGCGGTAGAACGTCGGCCGCACGGTCTGCCCCTCGACCAGGTGCTCGAACGCCTCCACCACGTACTTGCCGCGGCTCCACCCGTCCTGGAACGGCACGCCGGCGGCGTCGAAGTGCTTGCGCAGGTCCTCCAGCGGGGTGTCCGGGGTGATCTCCTCGCCGAGCCGCTCCGCCAGCGCCTCGTGCACGCCGATGACCGGCCACTCACCGCTGATGTCGTGCTCGGTGACCGTGCCGTCCGGGTTGACGTGCCGCGCCACCTGGGCCCCGTGCGCGGCGACCGCGGCCTCCTGGATCAGCTCGCGGACGGTGTGCAGCATGGTGTTGTAGTCGGCGTAGGACTGGTACGCCTCCAACATGGTGAACTCGGGGTTGTGCGTGGCGTCCGCGCCCTCGTTGCGGAAGTTGCGGTTCAGCTCGAAGACCCGGTCCACCCCGGCGACGCAGAGCCGCTTCAGGTACAGCTCCGGCGCGATCCGCAGGTACATCCGCATGTCGTAGGCGTTGATGTGCGTCACGAACGGCCGCGCGGTCGCCCCGCCGTGCACGGCCTGCAGCATCGGCGTCTCGACTTCGAGGAAACCCCTGGCGTGCAAGGACTCCCGCAGCGTCCGGACCACTGTGGACCGTGCCCGCAGCATGGTCCGCGACTCCGCGTTGACCACCAGGTCGAGGTAGCGCCTGCGCACCCGCGCCTCGGCGTCGGCGAGGCCCTTGCGCTTGTCCGGCAACGGGTGCAGGCATTTCGCGGTGATCACCCACTCGGTCACCGAGACCGACAGCTCACCGCGCCGGGAGGTGATCACCTCGCCCTCGACGCCGACCTGGTCGCCGAGGTCGATCGCGGCCTTCCACGCCGCCAGCCGCTGCTTGCCCAGCTCGTCCTCGGACAGCATCAGCTGCAGTTCACCGGTGAAGTCGCGCAGCACCGCGAAGCACAACCTGCCGACCTCGCGCTTGGCGACGACCCGGCCCGCGACGCTGACCCGCCTGCCCGTCCGGGTGTCCGGCGCCGGCTCACCCGCGGACTCACGCACTTCGCCGAGCGAACACCCTCGGGTGAAGCCGACCGGGTAGGCGTCAACGCCCTCGGCGCGCAGCCGGTCGAGCTTGTCCCGCCGCACCCGGACCTGTTCCGGCAACCGCCGCACGGCCTTCGGCTCGCGCACCCGGTCCTCGATCGCGTGAACCTGCCGCACGAACTCCTCGGCGACCTCGGGCGTGAGCAGTTCCCGCCGCGCCGCGCTCGGCCGCAGCAGCGCGCGCCTGCTCGGCACGAAGCCCTCGGCGACACCGGCGATCAGGCTGACCCGCGCCAGCTGGCGGGCACTCCGGTAGCAGAGGAAGCGCGGGTCCCACCGCGGCCCGTACTTCGCGTTCGACCGGTACAGCGACTCCAGCTGGAAGAACCGGGACGCGAAGCTCAACGCCCAGCGCCACAACCGCAGCACCGGACCCGCGCCGATGCGCGCGCCCTCCTCGAAGACCGCGCGGAACATCGCGAAGTTCAGCGAGATGTGCTGCACCCCGAGCCGCCCACCGGCCTCGACCAGCTCGCAGATCATGAACTCGTTGAGCCCGTTCTCCGCGGTGCGGTCGCGCCGCATGAGGTCCATCGACAGGCCGGTGCGGCCCCACGGCACGAACGAGAGCAGCCCGCGCAGGGTGCCGTCGGCGTCGTAGGCCTCGACCATCACGCAGCGCGCGTCCGACGGGTCGCCGAGCCTGCCCAGCGCCATCGAGAAGCCGCGTTCGGTCGCTTCGCCGCGCCACGCCCGTGCCGCCGCGATCAGCTGGTCCATCTCCTCGTCGGGGATCTCGCCGTGCCTGCGCACCCGGGCGCGGTACCCGGCGCGCTCGACCCGGCTGACCGCCTGCCGCACGCCCCGGCGCTCGCGGCCGGTGAGGGTGAAGTCGCGGACGTCCAGGATCGCCTCGTCGCCGATCTCCAGCGCTTTCAGCCCGGCCTCGGTGTAGGCGTGCGCGCCCTCCTCGCTCGCGCCGAGCACCCCGGGGACCCAGCCGTAGCTGTACGCCTCGGCCAGCCACGCGCTGATCGCCGCCGGCCACGCGTCCTCGTCGCCGATCGGGTCCCCGCTGGCCAGGCAGGTGCCGCCGATGACGCGATAGGTCACCGCGGCGCGGCCGGAGGGGGCGAAGACCACGGACTTGTCCCTGCGGGTGGCGAAGTAGCCCAGTGAGTCGCCGTCGCCGTGCTCGGCCAGCAGCTCCCGCAGCGCCAGTTCCTCCTCCTGGGCGAGCAGCCGTTTGCTGCGCGCCGAGCGGAAGAACCGGGCCAGGGCGTAGGCGCCGACCAGCGTGCCGCCGAGGTCCAGCAGGAAAGTCAGCCACGAGCTGGACGCCTGGTCGATGCCGATCTGGTTGATCGGGATCCAGTTGCCGGTGACCTGGCTGAAGGACCACAGCAGCTGCTCCAGGGTGCCCGAGGGGGTGTTCGGCGAGAACGGCGCCAGGCCCCAGCCGATCAGCGTCATCAGCACCATGCCGATGGCCAGCGAGCCCAGCGCCCGCCACCCCGCGCCCTCGTTGAGCCGGGCGGGGAACGCGGGCCGCAGGACCAGCAGCACCGCGATCAGCCCGATGCCGACGAGGTTCGTCATCACCAGGTCCCACAGGGTGTCCGAGACGGCCAGCTCGCGCAGGTCGTCCTCGGACACCGTGGTGTCGCCGACGGCCAGCAGGTACAGCCAGATCAGCGCCACGATCGCGTTGTAGACCACGACGTAGAGCACCTGGAAGAGCACCAGCACCCACAGCGCCGCCCGCTTGCGCCTGCGCAGCGCGGCACCGAGCACGGCGAGCACCAGGACGATGAAGATGTTGCTGTCCACCGGGAGGCCGGTGTACTCGAAGACGGTGCGGATCGCGTCGGCGACGTCGGTGTAGTCGTCGCCGAGCAGTACGAGCACCAGCGAGCAGAGCGCGCCCAGCTCCACGACCGTGGCCACGATCGCGGCCGCGGCGTGCTTCCACGCGGGCACCTCGTGGCGCGGCGGGCGACTGCCGCGTTCCGGCTCCTCCACGCTATTGGTGGCCGCCCGATTCCCGGCGTCGGCGGAATTCCTGCCCATGTCCCGACTTCTCCAGCTCGTCATGCGGTCACCTGCTGGGCGAGACTAGCCGAATGGGAAGCAACGCCCCCTCGCATTCCGAGGATCTCCGTAGCGGCCACGTCGAGGTCACCGGGGAACCGGTGCGCGCGGCGGTCGCGCTGTGCTCGGGGCTCGGCGGTCTCGCGTCCGACTGGCGTCCGGTCACGCGGTTGCTGGAACCCGGTGTCGCGGGCGTCGCGTTCGAGATCACACCTGGCGGGCTCCCGCTCGCCGAGTGCGTCGCCGCGCTGGAGGACATCCGCGTCCGCTACGCGGCCGGAGCACCGTTCGTGCTGGTAGGGCACTCGATGGCGGGGCTGACGGTCGAGGCGTACGCGAGGACGCACCCGACGCTGCTCGCCGGTGCCGTGCTGGTCGACCCGAGCCCCGAACCACCGGGCAGCACGGCCGTCGACGACCCGCTCGGCAAGGCCGTGCGCCTGCTGCTGCGGCGGGGCACCCTGCCGCGGCACCCCGGACTCGCGCGGCGGCTGGGGCCGGCGCTGCGCTCGCTGATGATCACTTTCGGCACTCTCTCCGAGCCCGATCCCGACCCGGTGACCGCCCGTGCCCGATTTGCCGATTCCGTCCTTCTCGCCGATATTCTCGCGGAGTTCGCCGCCTATCCCGATCGCATTCGGGAGCTGGAAAAGATGCGCGCGACATCAAGGACCGCGCCGCCGATTCCGTGGACTGTGCTCACGGCGGCCTCGGCCATGGGCGGCGGCCGGTCCGCGGCCCGGTTGCTCGCCGCGCACGCCGACCTCGCCGCCGTCAGCCCGCTCGGCAGGCACGAGATCGTCGGGGGAGCGGCGCACCTGCTCGGCATCGACCGCCCCGACGTGGTCGCGGGTGCGGTGCACGACATCGTTCGCGCTTGTCAGCGGCGTGCCGCATGATGCACGCGTGGCATTCTTCCGTCGCCGCTCAGCGGCCCCCGAGGGCGTGATCATCGACGACCCCGCCCTGGACGACGACGCGCTGCGGGTGGCGCGAGACCACGCGCGCCGGGGGGACTGGCACCCGGCGGAGGAGCTGTTGCGCGACGTCGGCGACGACTGGGACCGCAGGGGGCACGCGGTCGACGTGCTCGCCCAGGCCACCGTCGAGGACGCCGGGTGGGCCGACCAGTGGTGCGCCGAACGCCCGGCCGACGCGGGCGCGGCCGCCGTGCGCGGCTGGGGCGAGGTGCACCGCGCCTGGGCGATGCGCGGCGCGGACTGGGCGGAGAACACCGGCAGCGAGGCGTTCGAGGGCTTCTTCCAGGGGCTGACCCGGGCGCGCGGGCTGTGCCGGCGGGCGATCGAGCTCGGCCCGGACGACCCCACCCCGTGGGTGGCGATGCTCTGGCTGGCGATCGGCCAGGAGGAGCCGCAGAACGAGTTCCGCCGCCGGTGGAACCAGCTCACCGCGCGCGACCCGCACAACCGCCTCGGGCACATCGCCGCGTTGCAGTACCTCGCCGAGAAGTGGCACGGCTCGCACGAGCAGATGTACGCGTTCGCGCGCAAGGCGACCGGCCCCTGGGCCGCGGTGCTGCCCTTGCAGGCGCACGCCGAGTACGTCCTCACCGAGGAGGGCAAGGGGTTCAAGCACGCCTACAAGGTGGCTGACTTCTGGAAGGAATCGCCCGAGGTGGAGGCGGACATCGACGCCGCGCTCGCCTGGCTCGGCGGCTCCGAACCCGGGCACGCCATGGCCCTGCACGACCGCACCGTCGTCGGCTACGCGCTGGCCCAGGCCGAGCGGTGGGCCGACGCGCGGGAACTGTTCTCCCGCATGGGAAACCAGGCCTACGAATATCCCTGGTACTACCAGGGCGACCCGCTGAAGGCGTTCACCAGGGCGCTGCGCAGGGCCTACTGAGTGAGAGCGGCGTGGGCGGCGTCGACCGCCGCCTTGCGCAGCTGCTCCCTCGGCACGTGCGGGAACTGGATGGTGCAGTCCTGCAGCCCGCCGAGCGCCACCACCGCCCGCGCCGACTCGGCCAGGCTCGGCGACGGCGGGAACAGCAGCTCCGCCAGCCGCTGCCGCCAGGTCAGCACGATCTCGATCATGCCGAGCTCGGCCAGCGTGGTCATCTCGGTCAGCACCAGCACGATCAGGTCGCGGTGCTCGAAGTGGAAGTCGAAGTAGCCCTCCAGCAGCGCGCGCTGGTCGACCTCGGCCAGCTTCTCCTGCCGCAGCAGGAACGCCTCGCCGTCCTCGATGAGCGGCTGCACGATGCTGCGCACCAGCTCCTCGCGCGAGGCGAAGTGGTAGTACAGCGCCGGTTTGGTGATGCCGAGCTCGGCGGCGATGGCCTGGAGGCTGGTCTTCTGCACACCCTTCCTGCGGAAGAGATCGCGCGCGACCGCCTGGATGCGCTGTCTGGTGTCGGAAGCCCTGGCCACCCGCCAAGCGTACTTTCGTCCGCTTCACCGCCGGTTCGGCGCCAGTACTCGGGCGTCGATGATGATGTCCTCCACCCGCGCGGCATCGGGGATCGCCTCCAGCACGATCGGCCGTTGCAGCGCCGCCTCGGGGGTGAGCGCTGTGCAAGGGCGCCCACGACGGAGGACCAGAAGACGATGGCCGGTGCCGTGACCGGGACGATGACGATGTCCGACGAGTCGAGGAACGGGTGCCGGACGGGACTGCCGGTCCACAGCACGCGTTCACCGGGGAGCAGCTCGTCGACAGCGGGCCACCGGGTGAACCGCGTACCCCGGACGAGCGTCGCGAGCACGGCAGGTCCGTTGGACGACACTGTGCCGCTGCCGTCCTCGTGCTGCTTGACGTTCGGTGCGGACAGCTCGTCGAGGCGCTTCGACCGTTGCCTGCGCACGCCGAACGGAGCGGTGGAGACGATCACTCGGCGATCGGTCACCGCGTACTGCGCGGAGCGGACGGTGAGGTAGCGCAGCACGAGCCTGCCGCCGAGCAGGTACAGGCCGATCAGCGCGAAGACACCGCCGAAGACGACGAACCGGGTCCGGGGGCGCTGACCAGGACGCCGGCGGTGATCCCGCAGAACACCAGGCTGAACGGGACCAGGTAGAGGTCCGCCGCGTCGAAGATCCGGTGCCGCACGGCGAGGTGTGTACTTAACGGTCGGTAAGTGTCAGTATGGGCACTTACCAACCGTTAAGTAAGGGGGCGAGATGCGGGTGCTGATCTCCGGGGCGAGCATCGCCGGACCGGTGCTGGCGCACTGGCTGACCAGGTACGGGTTCGACGTGACGGTGGTGGAGCGCGCGCCCGCGCTGCGCAGGACCGGCGGGCACGCGGTCGACCTGTTCCGGCCGGCGATGGACATCTCCGAGCGGATGGGCGTGCTGCCGGGGATCGAGGACCGCGCCACCGGCACGCGGCGGATGACGCTGCACCGCGAGGGCGTCCGCCGTGCCGCTCCGATCGACCTCGGCAAGCTCTTCGGTGTCCTGTCCGACCGGCACGTCGAGATCATGCGGGACGACCTGAGCCAGCTCTACTACGACGCGAGCAAGGCCGACGCGGAGTACGTCTTCGGCGACTCGATCACCGCGATCTCCGACGACGGCGAGGTGCGGTTCGAGAACGCGCCTGCGCGCCGCTTCGACGTGGTGGTCGGCGCGGACGGGCTGCACTCGAACGTGCGGCGGCTCGTCTTCGGCGACGTGCCGAAGATCCACGTCGGCGCGTACCTGGCGGTGCTGTCCGTGCCCAAGGGGTTCGCGGGCGACGGCGAGTTCCGCTGCCATCTGGGACCGGGACGGCTGAGCGGGGTCTACAGCGCGCGGCACCTCGACGAGGCGCGGGCGCTCTTCCTGTTCCACAGCGAACGGCCGCTCGACTACCACCACCGCGACGTGCCGAGGCAGAAAGAGCTGCTGCGCCATGCGTTCTCGGACATGCACCCCGAGGTGGACGGCTGGCTGGACGAACTGGACCGCACTCCGGCGTTCTACTTCGACTCGATCACCCAGCTCCGCACGGACGCCTGGTCGCGCGGCCGGGTCACGCTCGTCGGCGACGCGGGGTACTGCCCGGGGCCCGCGGTCGGCGGGAGCACGAGCCTGGCCGTCCTCGGCGCGTACGTGCTCGCCGGTGAACTCGCCGAAGCCCGCGGTGACCACGAGCGCGCTTTCGCCGCCTACGAACGCGAAATGGCCGACCTGGTGCGGAGAAGCCGCGTGTTCGCCCTGCGGGCTGCGAAGACGCTCATCCCGAAGTCCCGCCTCGGGGTGTGGGGACTGGCCGCCGGCACCCGGCTGCTCACCGCTCTGCCCGCGGGCGTTGCCCGGGCCGTCGCGAAGCTGAACACCCGAGGTGTTCGCATGCACGACTCGATGACCGTCAAGGACTACGCGGTAGCACTACGGGCGCGCTGATCGCGAGCACCACAGCGGGCAGCACGAACGCCGCCCCGTGGCTGAGGTGGTAGACCGGGACGAGGGCGGCGGGGGAGAGGGCTCCGCCGAGGAAGCGCAGCGACTGCACGACCGACACCGCTCCGCCCCGGTTCCCGCCGTGCGAGGTCAGGACGAGCGCGTTCAGGCCGACCAGCATCAACTGCGTCGCCGCACCCGCGAGCGCCCACGCCAGCGCGATCCCGGGCAGCCAGGGCAGCAGGCCGACCGACACCACGAGCGCACCGCCGACGAACGCACCGACCAGGACGCACCGCGTCGAGCCGAAGCGGTCGACGGCCCGGCCCACCGCGCGCGCCGTCAGCAGGCCGCACACGCCGAAGCCGGTCAGCAGCGCGCCCCGGGCTCCCGCGCCCAGCTCGAAACCGTCCGCCAGCCGCAACGAGACCAAGAAGGACAGCCCACCGAGACAGCCCCAGCACGCCATCGCGACGAAGCCGGACCGCAGCACCCGGGGCCGCCACGCACTGCGCAGGCTCGGGCGCTCGGCCGATCTCCCTTGCGGCACACCGAGAACAGCGAGAACGGCGGAGACGGCAGCGACTCCGGCGAAGGCCCAGCGCCACGACAGCTCCGCCGCGAGCCCGCCCACCATCGGCGAGAACGTCTGCCCCGCCGCCTGCATCGAGGCGAACCACCCGAGCGCCCTGCCGAGCCGTTCCGGCGGGGTGACCGCCGCGACCGCCGACAGCAACAGCGGCGTGGTGAACGCGTTCGCGGCGCCCTGAACCGCCCGTCCCGCAAGGAAAAGCGCCTCCGAGTCGGCCAGTGCGCAACACAGCGAGGCCGCCGTGTACACCACGTACGCGAGCACGACGGTGCGCCGCGCGCCCCAACGCTCGCCGTAGGTGCCCGACACCAGCATGAGCGCGGCGAACGGGATCATGTAGACGGTGAGCGACGCCGAGGCCGCTCCCGCCGACACCCCGAACGCGACGCCCAGCTCGGGCAGCATCGCGGTGACCACGCCGCCGCCGAACGGCCCGAGGAACCCGCCCGCGTACAGCCCGGCCGTCAGCCAGGACGGCCTCACAGACCGGGGCGCGGCGGCCCGTCCCCGCCCCACCGCCTGCGCAGGTAGCGCTCGAACTCGGCGGCGATCGCCTCACCGCTGGTCTCGCCCAGCTCGGTCAGCTTGTTGTCCTGGTCGCCGCGCTCCTCGAGGGACCGGACGTAGTCGCGCACGTCCTCGTCCTCCTCGGCCATCTCGCTGACCGTCTGCTCCCACTCCTCCGCCTGCTCCGGCAGCGCGCCGAGCGGGACCTCCACGTCCAGCACGTCCTCGACCCGGTGCAGCAGGGCCAGCGTGGTCTTGGGCGCGGGCGGCTGCGAGACGTAGTGCGGAACGGCCGCCCAGAACGAGATCGCGGGCACCCCGGACTGCACGCAGGCGTCCTGGAACACCCCGACGATCCCGGTCGGCCCCTCGTAGCGCGAGCGCTCCAGCGAGTACCTGGCCGCCGACTCCGCGTCGTAGGCGGTCCCGGTCACCGGCACCGGCCTGGTGTGGGGGTTGTCCATCAGCAGCGCGCCGAGCGTGATCACGGTGGTGATCTCCAGCTCGTTGACGTAGCGCAGCAGCTCGGCGCAGAAGGCCCGCCAGCGCATGTTCGGCTCGATGCCGTGCACCAGCACGATGTCCCGGTCGGAGCCCGGCGGGCGGCACACCGACAGCCGCGTCGTCGGCCACTCGATCCGCCTGGTCACGCCGTCGACGTTCTTCACCGACGGCCTGCTGACCTGGAAGTCGTAGTACTCGTCCGGGTCGATCTCGGCGAGCGGGGCGGCGTCCCAGATCAGCAGCAGGTGCTCGATCGCGGTGCTCGCCGCGTCACCGGCGTCGTTCCACCCCTCGAACGCCGCCACCATCACCGGGTTGTTCAGCTTCGGCAGCCCGCCCGGCTCGCCGGTGGCCCCGTGTGCGCCGCGCGCGAGGTCTGGATCTGTCACCGCGCCAGCCTACGACCCCGCACCGACCGTTTTCGCCACCGCCGCCGACGTGCCGTCCCACCCAGCGGACGCCGGGGCCGTCGCCGTGGGCCGCGGCGGAGCGCTCCCACTACGCTGGCCGCATGGCTGATCGCGTCGCATCGCCGCTGCTGGACGTCCTTGACCAGCGCATTCTGGTCGCAGACGGGGCGATGGGCACCATGTTGCAGGCGTGGCCGCTGACCCTGGACGACTTCCAGGGGCTGGAAGGCTGCAACGAGGTGCTCAACGTGACCCGGCCCGAGGTCGTCGCCTCGGTGCACCGCGCCTACTTCGAGGCGGGCGCCGACGCGGTCGAGACCAACACCTTCGGCGCGAACTGGGCGAACCTGGCCGAGTACGACTGCCCGGAGCGGATCTTCGAGCTGGCCGAGGCGGGCGCCAGGATCGCCCGCGGTGTCGCCGACGAGTTCGCCACAGCCGACCGGCCGCGCTTCGTGCTCGGCTCGATCGGGCCCGGCACCAAGCTGCCCACCCTCGGCCACGTGCACTTCGCCACGCTCCGCGACGCCTACCAGGAGCAGGCCAAGGGCATGCTCGCGGGCGGCGTCGACGCGATGCTGGTGGAGACCTGCCAGGACCTGCTGCAGGCCAAGGCGGCGATCATCGGCTGCAAGCGGGCGATGGCCGAGGAGGGCCGCCACGTCCCGATCATCGCCCACGTCACCGTGGAGACCACCGGCACCATGCTGGTCGGCAGCGAGATCGGCGCCGCGCTCAACGCGCTCGAACCGCTCGGCATCGACCTGATCGGCCTGAACTGCGCCACCGGCCCGGCCGAGATGAGCGAGCACCTGCGCCAGCTGTCCAAGCACTCCCGCGTCCCGCTGTCGGTGATGCCCAACGCGGGCCTGCCGCAGCTCGGGCCCGCCGGCGCGGTCTACCCGCTCGGCGCGGACGAGCTGGCCGAGGCGCTCGCGGGCTTCGCGACCGAGTTCGGCGTCCGCCTGCTCGGCGGCTGTTGCGGCACCACGCCCGACCACATCCGCGCCGTCGCCGAGGTCGCCGAGGACCTCACCCCCGCGCGGCGCAGGCCGCGTCCGGAGCCGGGCGCCTCCTCCGTCTACCAGGCCGTTCCCTTCCAGCAGGACGCGTCCGTGCTGATGATCGGCGAGCGGACCAACGCCAACGGCTCCAAGGCCTTCCGCGAGGCCATGCTCTCCGGCCGGTTCGAGGACTGCGTGGAGATCGCCCGCGGCCAGACCCGCGACGGCGCGCACATGCTCGACCTCTGCGTCGACTACGTCGGCCGGGACGGCACCGCGGACATGTCCGAGCTGGCGGGCAGGCTGGCCACCGCGTCCACGCTGCCGATCATGCTCGACTCGACCGAGCCGGAGGTGCTGCGCGCGGGCCTGGAACGGCTCGGCGGGCGGTGCATCGTCAACTCCGTCAACTACGAGGACGGTGCCGGCCCCGACTCCCGCTTCCAGCGGATCATGCGGCACGTCAAGGAGCACGGGGCCGCCGTCGTCGCGCTGTGCATCGACGAGGAGGGCCAGGCGCGCACCGCGGAGTGGAAGGTCCGGGTCGCCACGCGGCTGATCGAGGACCTGACCACCAACTGGGGGATGCGGGTCAGCGACATCGTGGTGGACACCCTCACCTTCCCGATCTCCACCGGCCAGGAGGAGGTCCGCCGCGACGGCATCGAGACCATCGAGGCGATCCGCGAGCTGAACCGCCGCTTCCCCGAGGTGCAGACCACCCTCGGCCTGTCCAACATCTCCTTCGGCCTCAACCCGGCCGCCCGCCAGGTGCTCAACTCGGTGTTCCTGCACGAGTGCGTGCAGGCCGGGCTGACCACCGCGATCGCCCACTCCTCGAAGATCCTGCCGATGGCGCGCATCCCCGACGAGCAGCGCGCCGTCGCTCTGGACCTGGTCTACGACCGCCGCCGCGAGGGCTATGACCCGTTGCAGCGCTTCATGGAGCTGTTCGAGGGCGTGAGCGCGTCCTCGGCCAAGGCCTCCCGCGCCGAGGAGCTGGCCGCGCTGCCGCTGTTCGAACGGCTGGAGCGGCGCATCGTCGACGGCGAGCGCAAGGGACTGGAGGCCGACCTGGACGCGGCCCTGGAACAGCGCCCCGCGCTGCAGATCATCAACGACACGCTGCTCGGCGGCATGAAGACCGTCGGCGAGCTGTTCGGCTCCGGCCAGATGCAGCTGCCGTTCGTGCTCCAGTCCGCCGAGGTGATGAAGTCCTCGGTGGCCTACCTGGAACCGCACATGGAGCGCACCGACGACGACGGCAAGGGCAGGCTGCTGCTGGCCACCGTCAAGGGCGACGTGCACGACATCGGCAAGAACCTGGTCGACATCATCCTGTCCAACAACGGCTACGACGTCGTCAACATCGGCATCAAGCAGCCGATCAGCACCATCCTGGACGCCGCGGCCGAGCACAACGCCGACGTGATCGGCATGTCCGGTCTGCTGGTGAAGTCCACCGTGATCATGAAGGAGAACCTGCAGGAGATGAACTCCCGCGGGGTGGCAGGGCGGTGGCCGGTGCTGCTCGGCGGCGCCGCGCTGACCCGCTCCTACGTGGAGAACGACCTCGCCGAGGTCTACGAGGGCGACGTCCGCTACGCCAGGGACGCCTTCGAGGGGCTGCGGTTGATGGACGCGATCATGGCCGCCAAGCGCGGCGGCGGCGAACCCGCGCTCTCCGCGGAGGAGCGGGCCAAGGCCGCCGAGCGCAAGGCCCGCCACGAGCGCTCGCGCCGCATCGCCGAACAGCGCAAGGCCCGGGCCGAGCCCGAACCCTCGACCGATCTCGGTCGTTCCGACGTCGCCGTGGACCTGCCGCTGCCGACCCCGCCGTTCTGGGGAACGCGCGTGGTGAAGGGCGTTCCGGTGGCGGACTACTCGGCGCTGCTGGACGAGCGCGCCACCTTCCTCGGCCAGTGGGGCCTGCGCGGCAGCCGCGGTGGCGACGGCCCGACCTACGAGGAGCTGGTGGAGACCGAGGGCCGCCCGCGGCTGCGCTACTGGCTGGAGCGGCTGGCCACCGAGAACATCCTCCAGCACGCCGCGGTGGTCTACGGCTACTTCCCCGCGGTGGCCGAGGGCAACTCCGTGCACGTGCTGACCGAGCCGCGGCCCGACGCGCCGGTGCGGCACACCTTCGAGTTCCCCCGCCAGCGGCGCGACCGCAGGCTGTGCATCGCCGACTTCATCCGCCCCCGCGAGCTGGCGCTGGCCGCCGGCGAGGTGGACGTGCTGCCGTTCCACCTCGTCACCATGGGCCAGCCGATCGCCGACTTCGCCAACGAGCTGTTCGCCAAGGACGCCTACCGCGACTACCTGGAGGTGCACGGCCTCGGCGTGCAGCTGACCGAGGCGCTGGCGGAGTACTGGCACAAGCGCATCCGCGAGGAGCTGGTCTGGCCGGACGGCGGCACCGTCGCGGCGGAGGACCCCGGCGACGTCGAGGAGTTCTTCAAGCTCGGCTACCGCGGCGCCCGCTACTCGCTGGGCTACGGGGCCTGCCCGAACCTGGAGGACCGCACCAAGCTCGTCGACCTGCTGGAGCCCGGCCGGATCGGCGTGCAGCTGTCCGAGGAGCTGCAGCTGCACCCCGAGCAGTCCACCGACGCCTTCGTGCTGCACCACCGCGAAGCCAAGTACTTCAACGCATAAGGAGATCCCTGTGACCAGACCGTCCGCAGCGTCTTCCTCGGACGGCCCGGCGGCCGTGCTGTGGGACATGGACGGCACGCTGGTGGACTCGGAGAAGATCTGGGACATCCCGCTGGCCGAGCTGGCGGTCCGCCTCGGCGGCGAGCTGAGCGCGGAAACCAGGGCGGAGATGGTCGGCTCCAACCAGGAACGCACCCTGCGGCTGCTGTTCGCCGCGCTCGGCCTGCCCGCTGAGCCCTCGGCGCTGGCCGACGCGGGCGAGTGGCTCGTCGCCCGCACCGCCGAGCTGTTCGCGGCCGGCCTGCCCTGGCGGCCCGGCGCCCCCGAGGCGCTGCGCGCCATCCGCGACAGCGGCGTCCCCACCGCGCTGGTCACCTCCACGGTCCGCGAGCTGACCGAGGTGGCCCTGGACTCCATCGGCCGCGAGTACTTCGACATCACCCTCTGCGGCGACGAGGTCACCAACCCCAAGCCCGATCCGGAGCCCTACCTCACCGCCGCCGCCCGGCTCGGCGTCGACATCACCCGCTGCGTGGTGATCGAGGATTCCCCCACCGGAGTGGCCGCGGGAGTGGCATCCGGGGCAACCGTTCTGGTCATTCCCTGCGAAGTCGCCGTCGATTCGGGCGAACGCCGGCTTTTCCGCGAATCCCTTGTCGGAGTGGACCTCTCCGAATTGTCCGTGGTTCTGTCCCGCTGATTCGCCATATCCGGTTCTCTGTTTGCGGGGGAGGCCGGACAAGGGCGGGATCGGGTTCCGGGCAGGACGGGCCCTCTGCTGAGACCTCGGAGATTTCGCAGGTCAGCATCGCCTTCGCGAGCGATTCAGGCATGCGCCCATGATTGATGGAGAGGCGATCACACGGAGACTCGGGCGTGAGCCGAGTGGTTACGCTTGGGTGAACGAGGCTGCCATTGCCCAGTTGGACGCGTTGAGCCTGAAGTTGGAGGCGTCGCTGAAGATCTACCGGGACAACGAGGAGCGCAACCGCCGCACGTTCGGTCACGGGGTGTGATGCGGCTTCGCCGGTCGTGCTGCGTGGTGGCGTCGGGCTGCGAGCGAGCGAAGGACCGCGCCTGTCGGGCGATGTTCACCAAGACGATCGTGGGCGAGCCGCGGGCCGCCGGGTTCGACGCGACGACGATCTACGACTGGTTCCACGACAAGCAGGGGCCGCAACCGGCGTGCTCGGCCGCGGAGGCCGTGCTCAAGCAGATCACCCAGATCCACGCGGATGTGCACGGCATCCTCAAGCGGGGGACCGAGGAGTCGCGGGCGTTCTGGACCGGCGGAGCCGCCGACGCCGCCCGCGGTGGGATGAGCCCGATGCTGGCGTGGGCGGACCAGATCCAGCAGGTGGCGGACGGCGCGCAGAAGCAGGTCGTCCTGGTGCGGGACGCCTTCGACCGAGCCAGGAACAGTGTGGAGCCGCCACATCCCGAGCCCGACCCCCGGAAGGTCACCGTCGGGTTCATGCCCTTCGGCGGCTCCGGCGTGAACGACTTCATCAAGTCGACGCAGCAGTGGCAGGCGAACCTGGAGCACAACGTCCGCGTCGCCGAGAGCTACGCGATGAGCAGCAGCACCGCCCTCCAGGCCGTGGCGGAGTTCGCCCATCCGGTCGGGGGCGGCGGTGAGGTGAAGCCGCCCGAGACGCCACCACGGGACCCCAGCCCACCGCCGATCTCTCCCGGCGGCGGAGGCCGACGCGGCGGATCGGAGAGCGCATCGTTCGTGCCGACGCCGCAGCGCGGTGGCCAGACCGGACCGCAGCCGTGGCGGCCCGAATCGGGCAGTCAGAGGGCGCGGTCCAGGCCGGCGGGTGGCCACCAAGGCCGAGGACGGGGAACACGAGCGGCCGTCATGGTTGGTGGAGGTCGACGACGTGTTCTCCAACGACATGCGGAGGGTCGCGCCGCCCGTCATCGGCGAAGAGCCCTGAGCGTGCGAGCACGGATCTCCGCACCCGCCTTCGACGTGCTGTGGCAGCACCACGCCCTCGGCACGAAACCGCCCGCGCTGGCCACGTGCCCCTCGCCGGGCCGGACCACGCGGGAACGGCAGGAGCTGGAGCGGCTGGCCTGGCAGGAGCTCGCGCCGCACGGGGACATGGCACCGGCGATGTCGTTGCTGCGCGCACCGTCCGTGGAGTACTTCGGGTGGTTCGGCGGGATCGACCGCAGCTGGTCGGCGCACGTCGCGGTGGGGCAGCAGGCCGCGCTGCGCGTGGTGGTCGACCGCGACCAGGTCACGCTGGAGACCGTCCCGGCGGCCCGGGCCGCGGAGGCGTTGGTCGCCGCGTTGCCGCCCATGCCGCCGGGCAGCGGCGGGATCTTCTCGGTGCCCGAGCGGCCGCCCGCGCGGGACTCCGTGCTCGTCCAGGCGCACCGGAGGACGCCGAGCTGAGGCGGTGCCGGCTGCTGCTCGAACGGCCGAGAACGGGCGCGGGTCTCATCCTCTCCGCGATCCGCGGCGGGATCGGGACGGCCGTGCACCACTTCGACACCGGCGGCGGCCGGTACCTGTGCGTGCGGCGGGCCGACGCCAGCGGTGAACCCTGGCTGGTCGTCGGTCCCGCCACGGCGAGCGACCTGGTCAGCCGCCTGCGCGCCGCATGATCTGCTGGATCACCTCCGTCTTGGCGTCGGCGTAGTTCTGCACGTACTTCCAGGTGCGCTGAGCCAGTTCGCGCTTGGTCCGCTCGTAGAGCTGCCGGTCCTCGTCACGGGTGCGCAGGTGGTCGCGGAAGCGCACCATCCGGTCGATCTCGGAGCAGCCCGCCGAGAACACGTGCAGGTTGATGTTGGTGTCCGGGCCCTTGAACATCCGGTGCTCGAACCACTCGGGCTCGCGCACCCGGAGCACGTACCCGGCCGCCTCCAGCTGCGGCACGTAGGTGGCCTCGTCCGCGGAGTCGACCACCGCCACGGACATGTCGATGATCGGCTTCGCGGCGAGGCCGGGTACCGACGTCGAGCCGGTGTGCTCGGCCCGCACGAGGGTGTCGCCGAGCAGCGATCGCAGGCGTCTCGCCTCCCGCTCGAACAGCCTCGGCCACTCGGGGTCGTACTCGGCGAGGGTGATCGCGGAGTTGTGGGTGGGGTCGAAGTCCACGTTGGCGGCGACGATCTCGTCGTCCGACAGGGGAGTGCTCATGATCGTGCGTCCCTTCCTGAGAGCAGTCGGCCAGAATAACCCAGGTGAGGCCGATCACCCGAGTCATCCGTTCGCTCCGGTGACCGAAGACCTGCTTGCGGGGTCGAGCAGGGCGAATGTAAGGATTTCGTCGTGACGAAGACGTTCGACGGGTTGTTCGCCGAGCTGACCGAACGGGCAGCGACCAGGCCGGAGGGCTCCGGCACGGTGGCCGCGCTGGACGCCGGGGTGCACGCGCAGGGCAAGAAGGTGCTGGAGGAGGCGGGCGAGGTGTGGATCGCCGCCGAGTACCAGTCCGACGAGCAGCTGGCCGAGGAGATCTCGCAGCTGCTCTACCGCCTGCAGGTGCTGATGATCGGCCGCGGCATCAGCCTCGACGACGTCTATCGCCACCTGTGAGCCCACCGCTACCTCCAGCAGCAAACACCGAGGAGAGAAACGATGTTGCGTGTCGCTGTGCCCAACAAGGGCACACTGGCCGGTGCCGCCTCCGAGATGCTCACCGAGGCTGGCTACCGGCAGCGGCATGAGCAGCGCGACCTGACCGTGCTCGACCCGGTCAACGAGGTCGAGTTCTTCTTCCTGCGCCCCAAGGACATCGCCATCTACGTCGGCTCCGGTGAGCTGGACCTGGGCATCACCGGCCGGGACCTGGCGCTGGAGTCCGGGGCCCCGGTGGCCGAGACCCTGTCGCTGGGCTTCGGCTTCTCCACCTTCCGCTACGCGGCGCCTGCCGGGCGCGAGTGGAAGGTCGGCGACCTGGAGGGCAAGCGGATCGCCACCGCCTACCCGCGGCTGGTGCGCACCGACCTGGCCCGGCACGGGGTCACCGCGGCCGAGGTGATCCGGCTCGACGGCGCGGTGGAGATCTCCATCCAGCTCGGCGTCGCCGACGCGGTCGCGGACGTGGTCGGCTCCGGCCGCACGCTGCGCCAGCACGGGCTGGTCGCCTTCGGTGACGAGATCTGCCGCTCCGAAGGCGTGCTGATCGAGCGCGCGGACTCCCCGGCCGCCGTGTCGACGCTCGACCCCGCGAGCGGGTCCGCGGCGGAGAAGGCCCAGCTGGCCGGGCGCCTGCAGGGCGTGGTGTTCGCCCAGCAGTACATGATGCTGGACTACAACTGCCCGCAGGACCTGCTGGACGCGGCGGTGGAGATCACCCCGGGCCTGGACTCGCCGACGATGTCCCCGCTCGCCGACCCGCAGTGGGTCGCGGTGCGCGCCATGGTCGCCCGCAAGGAGGCGAACCTGGTGATGGACCGGCTGATCGCGTTGGGCGCCAAGGCGATCCTGGTCTCCGACATCCGCTCCTGCCGCCTCTAGCCGAGGCGCCACACCACCGGGGTGCGCACCCCCGGCCTGATCTCGCCGCTGACCACGACGGGGTGCTCCCGCCAGAGCACCGCCGGGGTGGTCGCGGGCGGCGGGCCGGGGAAGTGCCCCGTGGTGCGCCAGGAGTCGCGCGCCGCGTCGTACCGCAGCACCTC
This sequence comes from Allokutzneria albata, assembly GCF_900103775.1. Taxonomy (GTDB): domain Bacteria; phylum Actinomycetota; class Actinomycetes; order Mycobacteriales; family Pseudonocardiaceae; genus Allokutzneria; species Allokutzneria albata. Next base: position 346,983 of record NZ_LT629701.1, read on the forward strand.
CGGGGTGAACCCGGTGTGGTGGTCGTGGATCCAGGTGATCACGTCGTTGTGCTCGTGCCAGCGCGGGGAGCCCTTCGGTTCGCGGTCGCGCAGCGCGGTCCGCTCCTGGATCAGGTTCCACCGCTCCAGGTCGCGGTCGCCGCCGAGCACCAGCAGCCCGTCAGCGGTGGGGTAGGCCAGCCCTGCGGTGACGCACCAGGGCAGGTCGGCGATGCGGCGCCACGACCGCAGGCGCGGCGAGTAGGCGTAGGCGTCGCGGTAGAACTGCCAGCCCGCCGAGGTCTGCGCGCGCCCGCTGAGCAGGTAGAACCGTCCGTTGTGCGCCGCCCCCACCGCGACTGAACGCGGATCACCGGGCCAGGACGGCAGGGTTCGCCACCCGTCACCGGGACGGTCGAGGTCGAGTGCGTAGAAGTCCGCTCCCTCCGCCACGTACACGACCTCGTCGACGATCCCGGCCACGCCGTAGGAGAGCGGACGCGGCAACGGAGGCAGCTGTTCCCGTTCGATCGCTCGCCGCTGCGAGTGGTAGCGCAGGTAGAATACGTCGGCGAACTTCCGGACCTGCGCGAGCGCAGAACCGTTGGGGCCATTGAGAAATCCCTCGCCGCCGATGACGAGGACGCCGCGTGCGGTGCTCAGACAGGCGGAGTAGGCCAGGCTGTTGGGCACGGTGAACGTCGTCGGCAGCCAGGAACCGTCGGGAGCCATGACGAACACGTCGTTCCAGTAGACCTTGCCGAGCGCGTTCGGCCGGTTCGAGGTCTTCGCGGGCTCCGGGAAGTTCGCACCGCCCGCGACGATCAGGTGACCCGCGTGCGCACCGGCGACCGGACCGGCCAGGCCGAGCTGCCGCCAGTGCGGCTTGCCCACGGGGATCGCCGGGTGCCAGGCGGTGGGGTTCGGCGGCATCGGGGCGAGCCGCGACCAGCTCGCGCCCGGACTCGCCCGTGCGGTCGCCGGGAGGAGCGGCAGCAGCGAGGCCGCCGCCGCGAACGTGCGCCTGCTGAACTCGACCATGCCGCCTCCAGACATAGGACGTGGGATGTCCAGTCAGCGCACGGTAGGCCCGGATCCCCGCACAGGCAAGACTCCCCGCCCTCGCCACCGGATTCGAGGCGCCGGACGCGAGTGGTGTCAGCAGGAGGGGGTGTCGCGGCCTTCGCCGAGCGCGGTGAGCGCGTCCACCGCTTCGGTCAGCGTGCTCACCTTGACCAGGCGCAGCCCGTCCGGAACGGTCTGCCGCGCTTCCTTGCAGTTCTCGGCGGGGGAGAGGAAGGCGGTCGCGCCGACCTCCTTGGCGGCGATCATCTTCATCCGGATGCCGCCGATCCCGCCGACCGTGCCGTCCGGCTTGATCTCACCGGTGCCCGCGACGGCCTTGCCGCGGAGCAGGTCCCCGGGCGTCAGTTTGTCCACAATGGTCAGTGCGAAGACCAGCCCGGCGGACGGGCCGCCGATGTTCTTGAGATCGATGTCGACCTTGATCGGCGAAGACGGCTTGAGGTAGGCGCGCGCCGCGTCCTCCGCCACCGACTGCGAACCGGTGAACGCCTTCGTGTTGTCCTGCTGGACCTGCTGGAAGGTCTTGTCCGGCGGGAAGACCTGCTCTCGCGGCGCGAGCGCGTACCGGGACGACGCCCACAACCGCACCGCGTCGAACAGCGTCAGCTCGTCGGTGACCGAGACGGTCGGCAGGTACAGCGAGCCCGTTGTCGGGTACGTCGGCGCGCCGGTGACGTCCACGACCGGTCTGCCGTCGACCGAGGCGAGGGTGTCCCGGATCTCGCCGGGACCCAGTGCCACGTACGGCACGGTCACGGCTGTCGAACCGAGGGCCAGCCCCGCGGCCAGGAACGCACTCAACACCAAGGTCACGACGCGGCGGCTCACGGTCCACACGCTACAAGTACCGCCGGTCACATCCGTGTCGAGCTGGCAGTAAACGCTTGCATTCAACTGGCGATGCGAGGGCTGCTGCCGTTGCAACCATTGATGTAAGCGCTTGTAGTCCGAGGTCCAGAAGAGCTAGCGTGTCGCCATGGCCACCATCGACGACGTCGCCAGGCGAGCCGGGGTCTCGACCGCCACCGTCTCCCGCGCGCTGCGTGGCCTGCCCAACGTCGCCGAGTCGACGCGCGAGCACGTGCGGCGCGTCGCGGCCGAGCTGAACTTCGCCGTCTCGCGGTCGGCGTCCAGCCTCGCTTCCGGCCGCACGGACACCGTGGCGATCGTGGTCCCGCACGTCACCAGGTGGTTCTTCGCGAAGGTGATCAGCGGTGCCGAGGCTGTCCTGCGCGCGGCAGGTTACGACGTGCTGCTCTACTCGATCGGCGACGCGGAGTCCCGCGAGCGGTTCTTCGCGAGCCTGCCGCTGCGCGGCCGGGCCGACGCGGTGCTCGTGCTCGCGCTGCCGATCACGGCGACCGAGGTCGGCCTCCTCGAAGGGCTCGGCGTCCCGGTCGGACTGGTCGGGCACGACGTCGCCGGGCTGCTCTCGGTGGGCATCGACGACGCCGCGGGGGCCCGGGCCGCGACGCAGCACCTGGTGAACCTCGGCCACGAGCGCATCGCGTTGATCTCCGGCGACGACGACCCGCTGGGCTTCACCGTGCCGGGCAAGCGTCGCGATGCCTTCCGGGAAGTGTTGCGCGCCAACGGACTCCGTGCCGCGGGCGAAGCGGTCGGTGACTTCACCTTCGCGGGCGGGGAGCGCGCGATGACCGAGCTGCTGACCCGCAAGGACCCGCCGACCGCAGTGTTCGCCATGTCCGACGAGATGGCGGTCGGCGCGCTGAAAGCCTTGCGCAGGCACGCCATCGAGCCGGGCAGCGGGGTTTCGGTGATCGGGTTCGACGACCACGAGATGGCCGAGGTGCTGGACCTGACCACGGTCGCCCAGCCCGTGGCGGAACAGGGCTCGACCGCCGCTTCGCTGCTGCTGCGCCAGGTCGGGGGACAGCGCGCGGCGGAGCCGGATCGGGTCGTGCTGCCGGTCCGGCTGGTCGTCAGGGGGACCACGGCGCCGCCGACCTGACCAGAAGGGAGCGAAGATGCCCGTTCGTCTCACCGGCCTCGCACTGGTGGCCTGCCTGCTGTCCGCCTGCGCCGCCGAGGTCGACCCCGTCCCGACGCTGGCGATCTACAAGTACCCGCAAGAGCACTTCCAGTCCGTTGTGGACAATTGCAACAAGCGGGCTGCCGGGCGCTACAAACTGGTCTACCGCAAGCTGCCACGAGAGGCGGACGGGCAGCGCGAGCAGCTCGTGCGCAGGCTCGCCGCCGAGGACGCCGACATCGACATCATGGGCCTCGACGTCACATGGGTCGCGGAGATGGCCGAAGCGCGCTGGATCCGCGAGGTGCCACCGGGGGTGCGCGAGGAGGTCGAACGCGGAACCCTGGCGATCCCCCTGGAAACCGCGCGGTGGAAGGGAAAGCTCTACGGCGCGCCGGACAACACGAACGTGCAGCTGTTGTGGTACCGCTCCGATCTGGTGGCCGAGCCACCCACGACCTGGACCGAGCTGCTGGCCGCGGGTGCGGAGCTGAAGAGGCAGGGCAAGCCGCACTACGTCGAAGCGCAGGGGAAGTCCTACGAGGGGCTGACCGTTCTGGTCAACACGCTGGTGAACTCCGCGAACGGCAGCCTCGTCAGCGCGGACGGACAGCGGTCCACTGTGGACAGCGGGGCGGTCGCGGCTCTCCGGCAGCTCAAGGAGATCGCGTCGGCACCCGCGACCAACCCGGCCTTCGCGAGCAGCGCGGAGGACGACGGCAGGCGGGCCATGCAGGCAGGCCGGTCGGCGTTCATGGTGAACTGGCCGTTCGTCTACCAGTCGATGCGCTCGGAGAACCCGGGCCTGTTCCCGCACCTCGCCTGGGCGCCGTACCCGCGGATCTCCGCCGACACCCCGGCGAAGGTCACCGCCGGCGGCATCGACTACGCGGTGAGCAGCTTCTCGCGCTACCCGGCCGAGTCCTTCGACGCCGTGTTGTGCTTGCGGAACAAGGAGAACCAGCGCATCGGAGCGATCGAGGGCGGGGTGCCGCCGACGCTGGAGTCGGTCTACGACGATCCCGGCTTCGCCGAGGCGGTGCCGATGAAGGACGCGATCCTGGACACGTTGCGCACGTCGAGCGTGCGCCCGAAGGTCCCGTCCTACCAGACCGTGTCGTCGACGATCTCCAGCTTGCTGGCGGACCCCGCGAGCCTCGATCCGGCCGCGGTCGCGGCCGAGCTCCGCACGGCCGTTCAGGACGCGCTGGACTCGAAGGGCGTCATTCCCTGAGCGGGGTCAGGGCATCGGCCCCGGCGGCACGGTCGGGGTGACCTGTGGCGTGCTGGTGAGCGTCGCCGTGCCTGCCGGTGCCGCCGTGCGGACCAGGCTGGGGCTGTTGTGGTCGCCGATCGTCGCCGATCCGATGGAGGTCAGCACCGACAGCACGGCCGCCATGCCCGCCGCCGAGGCCGCCGCGCCCCACGGGGCGTCGAGCAGTCCGACCGAGTTGGCCGCGAGCACCGCGACCGCCGCCTGCGCGAAGGTCTTGATCGCGCGCTCGAGGGTGCCGAGCCAGAACAGTTTCGTCCACATAGGAGTGTCCTTTCTCCCGTTGTGCCGTTACCGCTTCCGCCTAGTGCTCGGTGAGCCGGCTCAGCTCGACCATGCACACGTTGAGGTCGACGTGGCCGTCGATGCCCGGCAGCCGGCCCGTGTCGGTGTACTGGTGCGCGCAGACCTTGTCGGTGAGGTAGCCGGGCTGGCCCGGTGTCCGCCCGTAGTGCGCGACCCAGAGCCGGACCCCGTCGTCGAGCCAGTGGTCGGGGTTGAGCTTGTCGCGGAACCAGCTCGTGCTGGCGTAGACCATGATCTGGTGCCTGCCGGTGATCCGGCGGGTCTCGGCGATGAAGACCCGCACCCACTCCGCGAGGTCGCCGCCGTTGTCGCGCTCGATGTCCAGGCACGGCGGCAGGTTGCCCTCGCCCGCGAGGCCGCGCGCGTTCAGCTCGGTGGCGAAGTGCTCGGCGTCGGCCTCCGGCGGGTTGGTGTCGGGCCGGGCGAAGTGGTAGCCGCCGATGGTGAAGCCGACCGAGCGGGCGGCGTCCACGTGCGCGTCGAAAAGCGGGTCCACATAACCGATTCCCTCGGTCGCCTTGATGTAGGCCCACTCGTATCCGGCGTCGCGCACGCCGTACCAGTTCACGTCCTGATGTCGTGAGACGTCGATTCCAGAGCTCATTGCCCCTCCCCCGAGATGGTGGCAACCGGCTTTTGGGTGCCTTTATGAATACCTTGGCACCACCGTCGCCGAATACCGCCTACCGAGGGGAAACCCCGCACTTTCGCGCGACCGTTGGGTCTTCTCAATCCGCGCGATCGGCCATCGTCTCGGTTCCGGCGTCCGGTTCCGGCCAGCCGGGGTAGGCGGGCGGAGTGCCGCCGAAGGACGGGCAGAGCGCCTGGTGGTCGCAGAAGGCGCAGAGTTTGCCGGGATTGGGCCGGAAATCCCCGGTGCGGCCGGCCCGCAGGATCGCCTGCCAGATCGCGTCGAGGGTGCGTTCGAAGCGCAGCAGTTCGCCCTCGTCCGGGGTGTAGGCGAGGTTCTGCCGGTCCGCGAGGTACATCAGCAGCAATTGCCTCGGCACCACTCCGCGCAGCCGCCACAGCACCAGCGCGTAGAACTTCATCTGGAACAGCGCCTTGGCTTCGCCGATTTCCCTCGGCGCCGCACCGGTCTTGTAGTCGACGACGCGGATCTCGCCGGTGGGCGCGACGTCGATGCGGTCGATGTAGCCGCGCAGCAGCACCCCGGAGGGGAGCTCGGTCTCGACGAGCTGTTCGCAGGCCTCGGGTTCGAGCCTGCGCGGGTCCTCCAGCAGGAAGTAACCGTCCACAAGCGACTTCGCCGACTCCAGCCATTCGGCGAGGTCGGGGTCGTCGGCGCCGTCGAACATCTCCGCGAGCAGTTCCGGGCGTTCGGTGAGCAGGTCCGCCCAGGACGGTTCGACCAGGCTCTTCGCCGTGTCCGGAACCCGCTCCTGGGCGGGCATCCCGAACAGCCGCTCCAGCACGGAGTGCACGACGGTGCCGCGCACCTGGGCCCTGGTCGCCTTCTCCGGCAGCCGGTCGACCGCGCGGAAGCGGTAGAGCAGCGGGCACTGCTTGAAGTCGCTGGCCCGGGATGGCGACAGCGCGGGCCGCCGGATCGGCCGCCGGGCCCCGCGCTCGTCGGCCGCGGGGGTGTCCGGTGCGCCAGCTGGGGGGTCGTTCGCGATCTCCGCCACGCCCCGCACCCTAGGCCAGTCCCCCGACAAGATCACCGGGCCCGCCCCGTCCCAGCCCCCACCCGCCCTGGGGGGCGACCCCGTGTCCATCCTCCCAACGTCGGGCGGCGCCGGGCACCGATGCGGCCCGCGCTGTGGACAAGCCCCACCGTTGTGGACAAATCACCCGCACCTGCGCACGGTCGGGTCACCACGGGCGATACGGCGAGCCAACACGCTCACCCCTACGCTGCTGTGCGTGACGACCGCGGGACGGTGGAGCGGGCACGGCGGAGGAGGACTGCTCCTCGGCCGGGTGTCCGGCGTGCCGGTGGTGCTCGCGCCGTCGTGGTGGGCCTTCGCGGTGCTGGTCGTGCTGTTCTACACACCGCTGGTCGGCCTGCTGCTGCCGGGCAGTCCGCTGTGGGTCGCCGCTCTGCTGGCGGGTGGCTTCGCGATCCTGCTGGCGATCTCGGTGTTGCTGCACGAACTGGGCCATTGCGTCGCGGCACTGCGGTTGGGGCTGCCGGTCCGCCGGGTGCGGTTGCACATGCTGGGCGGGATCTCGGAGGTCGTGCGCACCCCGTCCACCCCGATCCACGAGGGCGTGGTCGCGGCGGCGGGGCCCGTCGTGTCGTTGCTGCTCACGGGCGTGTTCGGCCTCGCGCTGGTGATGGCGGAACCGGAGACCGTGGCCTGGGTCCTGCTGCTGCAGGCCACGATCGCCAACGGAGCGGTGGCGCTGTTCAACCTGCTGCCGGGGTTGCCGTTGGACGGCGGTCGCATCGTGCGCGCCGCGATCTGGCAGGTCACCGGCCGTCGCGGCGCCGGAACGAGGGCCGCGGTGATCGGAGCCGGGATCGTCGCCGCCGGGCTCGTGCTGTGGGCGATTCAAGGACTGGTCGAAGGCGGGCCGGACCAGTGGTTGCGGCTGGGCGTGTGCGTGCTGATGGCCGCGTTCGTCGTGACGGGCGCCAGCGCCGAGTTCACCGCGGAGCGCCGCACCGCGTGGCCCCCCGGGCTGACCCTGGCGGAGCTGGTGCGGCCGGTGCTGCAGCTGCCCGCGGAGAGCCCGGTCGCCGACGCGCTCGCCGCGGCCGCGGGCCGGGGCGTCGTGCTGGTCAGGGCGGACGGGATCGCGGTCGGGCTGCTGGACACCGCGGTCGCGGAGCGCCTGGCCGCCGCGCAGCCGAACACCCCGGCGGAGCAGGCGGCCGAGCCGATCAGCGCCGACACGGTGCTGCTGGACTCCGAACCGGGCGAGGAGATCGCCGAGCGGGTGCGCGCGGGCGCGGCCTGGCAGTTCCTCGTCGTCGACGCCGACGGCAGGCCGAGCGGGGTGCTGCGCAGGGAGGACCTGAGGGTCGCGCTGGCCTCCGCGCGGGGTCGCTGACCGGGGATGCGACGATCGTGCGCCCAACCACGCACGCATCGCCCCCGGAGGTAGACAGCAGTGAGCAGGACCAGTGGCCCGTTCCAGCCCGGTGATCGGGTCCAGCTCACCGACCCGAAGGGCCGCAAGTACACGGTCGTGCTGGAGGCGGGCAAGGACTACCACACCCACCGCGGCGCGATCGCGCACGACGACCTGATCGGCAAGCCCGAGGGCAGCGTGGTCACCTCGGTCGGCAACACCCAGTTCCTGGCGCTGCGGCCGCTGCTGGCCGACTACGTGCTGTCGATGCCGCGCGGGGCCCAGGTGATCTACCCCAAGGACGCGGCGCAGATCGTCATGTGGGGCGACATCTTCCCCGGTGCCCGGGTGCTGGAGGCGGGCGCCGGATCGGGCGCGCTGACCTGCTCGCTGCTGCGCGCGGTGGGGGAGAAGGGCCAGGTCACCTCCTACGAGGTGCGCGAGGACCACCACGAGCACGCCGAGCGCAACGTCCAGCGCTTCTTCGGCGAGCACCCGCACAACTGGGACCTGCGCCTCGGCGACGCCGCGGAGTACACCGGCCCGCAGCTGGACCGCGTGGTGCTGGACATGCTCTCGCCGTGGGACATGCTGCCGATGATCAAGCAGAACCTGGTGCCCGGCGGCGTGCTCACCGTCTACGTCGCCACCACCACGCAGCTGTCCCGGATCACCGAGGCGCTGCGCGAGCAGACCTGCTGGACCGAGCCGCAGTCCTGGGAGACGCTGATGCGCCCGTGGCACGCGGTGGGGCTGGCGGTGCGGCCGGAGCACCGGATGGTCGCGCACACCGCGTTCCTGCTCACCGCCCGCCTGCTGGCCGAGGGCGTGACCGCGCCGAAGCCGCAGCGCCGCCCCAGCAAGGGCTGAGGAACCCGAAGGGCGCCCCCCGGAGTGCGGGAGGCGCCCTTCGCGGTGCCGGGAGGCGGATCAGCTGGTGGGAACCGGGAACGACGGGAAGCTGAACGACGGCATCGACGGCATCGTGATCGACGGCATCGTGAAGGACGGCATCGAGAACGACGACCGCGGCCGCGAGCTCGGGGCAGTGGGCACCGGCGGCGGAGTGTCGCTGGCCTTGAAGATGCCGCAGATCTTCCAGTCACCGTTCTCGGTGAGCAGGTCGTAGGTGTAGTCCTGCTTCTTGTCCTCGCTACCCTCTCTGGACAGCGTCCGCTCGATGACGGCCTTGCCCGACTCGCCCTCCACCTTGACCTCCTTGACCACGAACCTCGCGGTCGAAGCCGTGGTGCTGCGCGGCGTGGTGGTACGGGTGTTGGTCTGCTGGCGCTTCTGCTCCTTCTCCAGCGAACTCTGCAGCACCTCCATGTCCTTGGCGCAGAGGCCCTCGCGGAACTGCTCGATCGGGTACTCGGTGACGTTCTTGCCGAAGCTCTCCGTCATCAGCTGCGCCGCGCGCTGGGCGATGGCGTCCGGGCTGCTGCCGGAGAACAGGAAGTACGCGCCGATACCACCGCCGACCAGCACGACCACCGCGACGATGATGCCGATGATCAGGCCGGTGCGCTTCTTCGGGCTGCCGGGCGGGGTGCCGTAGCCCTCGTAGCCGGGCGGCGGGCCGTAGGGGCCCTGCGGGCCGCCGGGGCCGGGCTGGCCCTGCGGCGGGTAGCCGTAGGGACCGGGCTGGCCGGGCTGACCCGGCTGTCCCTGGTAACCCGGGTAGCCGCCGGGCTGCTGGGCCTGCTGTCCGTAGGGGTCCTGAGGCTGGTTGAAGCCGCCGGTGTTGGGCGGCTGCTGACCGTAGGGCTGCTGCCCCTGGCCACCCTGGTTGTAGGGGTCGGGCTGGCCGCCGTAGGGCTGCTGGGGAGGGTAGGTCATCACCGTTCCTGTTTCACTCGTCGATCACTGTCGGACATCAGCGGCCACCGCCCAGGCCACCCAGGTTGCCGAGCAGGCCGAGCCCCCTGGTCACACCGCAGATCCGCCAGCCCCCGTCCTCCGTGACGAGGTCGTACGTCTCGGTCACCGGCCGGGAGGAGCCGCTGACCTTCATTTCCACCGTCGCCGTTCCCGTGTCCCCGTTGGCGGTCACCGAGGTCACGGAGGCGCTCTCCGGGGTGAGCGGACCGCCGCCGAGCCCGAGGCTCTTCGTCAGCTCGCCCAGTCCCTTCGTCACCTGATCCATCGCCTCCAGGGCAGTCCTGTCCTTGCCGCACAGCAGCTTCCGGTCACTGCCGTCCGCCTTGGACAGTGCGGCGGCATAGGCCTCCGCGACCGCCCTCGGATCGTCCTTTTCGGAGCCATTGAGCACGAACACCGAGGTCACCGCCACTCCGGCGGCCAGGATGGCACCGCCGACGGCGATCCACGGCCAGGTCCGGCGGTCACCGCCACCGGGGTCCCGCTGTCGCGCTCCGTGATCAACTCCATACGTTCCGATCGGAGGATCCCCTTGCCGTGGCTGGTGTTGCCAGCGCATGCCGACCGACCCCCACGGCTGCCGACTGCCCAGCTCGGGCGGGGTCCCGGGCGGCTGCCCGGGCTGTTCACCCTGCCAAGGCGGTGTCGACATCGGGTCTCCTGAAGGGCTCTGTCTGGAAAACGCCCGATCGGACGCTGTAGAACGGCTACTGGACGCACGGTAGTGGGTACCTGGTTCCCACCGTGACCGAGATGGAGCAGTTCATCCCGCCGAGCGGGCGTTTATCGGCTTCGTTACGCCCAAGTGGCCTGGCGGACATCTCGGTTGTCGGTGATCGCCGGTACCGTGGTCACACGAGTGCGGGAGGAGGGTGCCGACATGCAGCACGACCATCCCGGCAGCCGCCCTGAGCAGGGCGGCGAGCGGAAGAGTGGCGGCAGCGCGGCCGAGTTGAGCGCGCAGATTCGTTTTCTTGAGGACGAAGTGGCGCTGTTGCGCCGCAAACTGACCGAATCGCCCCGGCACGTCCGGCTGCTGGAACAGCGGCTGGCCGAGGCGTCCAACCGGGTGAGCCAGCTCACCGAGCGCAACACCAAGCTCGTGGAGACGCTCAAGGAGGCCCGGGGTCAGCTCCTCGCCCTGCGAGAGGAGGTGGACCGGCTCGCCCAGCCGCCCAGCGGCTACGGCGTGTTCCTGGCCAGGCATCCCGACAACACCGTCGACGTGTTCACCTCGGGCAGACGCATGCGCGTCGCGGTGTCCCCCGCGGTCGAGACCGACACCCTCCGGCAGGGGCAGTCGGTCCGGCTCAACGAGGCGCTGACCGTGGTCGAGGGCGGCGACTTCGAACGCATCGGCGAGGTGTGCACCCTGCGTGAGCTGCTCACCACCGAGACGGACGTGGACGGGGCGACCAGGGCGCTGGTCGTCGGGCACGCCGACGAGGAGCGGGTCGTGCTCCTGGCGGCCCCGCTGCTGGACGCGCCGCTCAAGCCGGGCGACTCCCTGCTCGTGGACAGCAAGGCGGGCTACGCCTACGAGCGGGTGCCCAAGGCCGAGGTCGAGGACCTGGTGCTGGAGGAGGTGCCCGACGTCCGCTACGAGGACATCGGTGGCCTGTTCCGGCAGATCGAGCAGATCCGCGACGCGGTGGAGCTGCCGTTCCTGCACGCGGACCTGTTCCGCGAGTACGAGCTGCGGCCGCCGAAGGGCGTGCTGCTCTACGGCCCGCCCGGGTGCGGCAAGACCCTGATCGCCAAGGCGGTCGCCAACTCGCTGGCCAAGAAGGTGGCCGCGGCGCGGGGCGACACCAACAGCGACCAGGCCAGGTCGTACTTCCTCAACATCAAGGGCCCGGAGCTGCTCAACAAGTTCGTCGGCGAGACCGAGCGGCACATCCGGCTGATCTTCCAGCGGGCCAGGGAGAAGGCCTCCGAGGGCACGCCGGTGATCGTGTTCTTCGACGAGATGGACTCGATCTTCCGGACCCGGGGCAGCGGTGTCAGCTCCGACGTGGAGACCACGATCGTGCCGCAGCTGCTCAGCGAGATCGACGGTGTCGAGGGCCTGGAGAACGTCATCGTCATCGGCGCCTCCAACCGCGAGGACATGATCGACCCCGCGATCCTGCGGCCGGGCAGGCTCGACGTGAAGATCAAGATCGAGCGGCCGGACGCCGAGGCGGCGACGGACATCTTCTCGAAGTACCTGACCGACAACCTGCCGATCCACGAGGACGACCTCGCCGAGTTCCACGGGGACAAGCGCGCCTGCATCGACGCGATGGTCCAGCGCACCGTGGAGCGGATGTACGAGGAGTCCGAGGACAATCGTTTCCTGGAGGTCACCTACGCCAACGGTGACAAGGAGGTCCTGTACTTCCGGGACTTCAACTCCGGCGCGATGATCCAGAACATCGTGGACCGGGCGAAGAAGTCCGCCATCAAGTCGGTGCTGGACCTGCAGCAGTCGGGTCTGCGCGTGCAGCACCTGCTCGACGCGATCGTGGACGAGTTCGCCGAGAACGAGGACCTGCCCAACACGACCAACCCGGACGACTGGGCCAGGATCTCCGGCAAGAAGGGCGAGCGCATCGTCTACATCCGCACCCTGATCACCGGCAAGAACCAGGAGACGGGTCGGGCGATCGACAACGCCAACAACACCGGTCAGTACCTCTAGCCGGTATCCGCTGTTCCACGCGAATGGCCCCCAGGCCCGCCGGCCCGGGGGCCATTCGTCTGTGCCAGGAGGGGCGGCGGAGGATGCGCCACTCCTGGGTTAGAGTGGCGTCCCCTGAAATGCTGAGCCAAGGGGTGACTCTTTGGAGTGCTAGCGCCGCTGCGGTGAGAACTCACCGTGCCCGGATTGGACCCGTTCGCGTTGACCGTCGATTTCGCGGCGCGAATTCCCGGTCACCGTGGTGTTCTTCTCGCGTGTCCCCAGTCAGCGGCGTTCACCCAGGGGAAGGGTGATGCGGAGGTGGCGACCACCGGAGTGACCCGCGCGCGGCGGGCAGGCGTGGCCACGTTCGCCCTCGTCGGTTTCGTCTTCGGTGTGTGGACCGTGCGCATTCCCGCGCTGGCCGACCGGCTCGCGCTCGGTGAGGGCGCGGTGGGGTTCACCGTCTTCGCGTGGGGCACCGGTGCGCTGCTGTGCATGCAGCTGTCCCGTTCCGTTCTGTCCAGAGTGGGCAGTCGCACCGTGCTGCGGCTGGCGGCGCCCGCGGTCGGGCTCGGCGTGCTCGCGGTGTCGGCGGCCGGTTCCTACCCGGTGCTGCTGGCCGCGGTCGTGGTCTTCGGCATGGCGTTCGGACTCACCGACATCGCGATGAACGCTCAGGCGTCCACTGTGGAGCTGGCCATGGGCAGGCCGGTGATGAGCGGGATGCACGCGGGGTGGAGCGCGGGCGCGGTGACCGGCGGCCTCACCGGGGCCGGGGCCGCCGCGCTGGGCATGGGCTTCACCCCGACCCTCGCCCTCGCCGGAGCGCTGAGCGTGCCGGTCGCCCTGGTGCTCGGCCGGGACTACCTGTGCGACCCGACCGCGTCGGAGGGCGCCGAGCCCGCGACCGGCGGCGCCGTCCGGATGCCGGCGGCGGTCTACCTCATCGGGGCGCTGTGCTTCGTCGCCTTCCTGATCGAGGGCTCGGTCGCCGACTGGAGCGGGCTGTACCTGCGCGACGCGCTCGGCGCCGGGGATTCCCTTGCCGCGCTTGGCTATCCGGCCTTCGAGGTGGCGATGCTCGCCGGACGGCTGCTCGGGGACCGGGCCAGTGCCCGCTACGGCGCGCGGCATCTGCTGGTCTGGTCCGGAATCGCCACCGCCGCCGCTTTCGTCCTCGTCGTGCTCGCCGACGCGCCGGCGACGGCGTTGCTGGGCTTCGCGGTGGTCGGGGCGGCGGTGTGCGTCGCGGTGCCGCTGACCTTCTCCCTCGCCGGGACCGTGGTGCCGCAACGGGTGGCGGGCGCGGCCATCGCCCAGGTCGGCGCGCTCGGCTACACCGGCCTGCTGCTCGGGCCGGTCCTCATCGGCGTCGTGGCCGAGGCCAGCGACCTCGGGGTGGGCTTGACGGGAGTCGCGCTGCTCGCGCTCGCGATGTCCGCGGGTGCGTGGCTGTTGCGCGGCAGGACTGTGAAAAGGGTCTCGGTCCGGGTCGTCAGGGGACCGAAGCGGCGAACTCCGGGTCTGTCTCGGGGAAGCACCTGAGGACGGGCTCAGCTACGGTGCGGAGACTTGTGCACCGGACGGGCTCCGACACTTCGGGCTGGTCCGAAGTGGACGGTCGAACATCGCACCAACGCAAGGAGAAGAACCAGTGACTTCAGCTCCGCCCGTCGGCGGCCGGACCGAGCTGCGCGTCGCGGCGCGCACGGTCGGCCTCGTCAAGGTCTACGGCAGCGGCGAGGCCGCGGTGCGTGCGCTGGACGGGGTCAACCTGGACATCCACGCGGGCAAGTTCACCGCGATCATGGGGCCGTCGGGCTCGGGCAAGTCGACGATGATGCACTGCCTCGCGGGGCTGGACGCCGCGAGCGGCGGTGGGGTGTTCCTCGGCCAGACCGACCTGACCCGGCTCTCCGACCGGGACCTGACCGCCCTGCGCCGCGACCGGATCGGCTTCGTCTTCCAGTCGTTCAACCTGCTGCCGCAGCTGACCGCGCTGCAGAACATCCTGCTGCCGCTGGAACTGGCGGGCAGGCAGCCGGACCGGCAGTGGCTGGACATGCTCGTCGGCGTGCTCGGCCTCGGCCAGCGCCTCGGGCACCGCCCCTCCGAGCTCTCCGGCGGCCAGCAGCAGCGCGTCGCGGTGGCCCGCGCCCTGGTCACCCGGCCCGAGGTGGTCTTCGCCGACGAGCCGACCGGCAACCTGGACTCGCGCAGCGGGCACGAGCTGCTGACCCTGCTGCGGCGCTCGGTGCACGAGTTCGGTCAGACCGTGGTGATGGTGACCCACGACCCGGCCGCGGCGACCTTCGCCGACCGCGTCGTGCTGCTGGCCGACGGCAAGCTGGCCGGGGAGATCTTCCGACCGACCCAGGACAGCGTGCTGGACGCGCTGCGCCGCCTGGGAGTGTGAGGCGGCGGTGGCTCGTTCCCCACTCACCTCGGCCGTCCTCGCCGAGGCGCGGCAGCGCCCGACCCGGTTGCTGCTCACCGGTCTCGCCGTCGTGGTCGCGACCCTGTTCACGGCGGGCACGTTCATGTTCGCCGACACCCTGCGCAAGGGCCTGGAACTCCAGGCGAGCGTGACCTCCGAGCACGCGGCCGTCGTGGTCAAGGGCGGCAGCAGGCCCGTCGACGAAGACCTGGTGCAGAAGCTGCGCGCCGTCCCCGGCGTCGCCGAGGCCGCGCCCTTCACCGATCGCTCGATCACCGTGGCGAAGGCGGGCGGCACCGCGGAGCCCGGCTACTGGGACATCCACTCCGACAGCGTCAAGGGCCAGCTGGCCCGCTACTCCGTGGTGACCGGCACGGCGCCGTCCGGCCCCGGTCAGGTCGCCCTCACCGTGAACTCCGCGAAGGCCAGCGGCCTGGCCGTCGGCGCGAAGTTGTCCATCGCCGTGTACGGCCGGAAGGCGACCCAGGACGTCACCGTCACGGCGATCGTCAAGGGCAAGCGGGACTACGGTTCCACGGTCGTGGCCACGCCCGACGGGGTCAAGGCGATCGTGGGCAGGGGCCTCAGCTTCGACCAGGTCGCCCTCGCGGCGGCGGGCGGTGTCTCGGAGAGCGCGCTGCTGAGCGCCGTGCGCTCGGCCGCGGGCACCGACGTCACGGTGGAGACCGGCGCCAAGCAGCGCGCCGCCGAGGTGAAGGCCGCGCTCAGCGTGGTCGACGTGATCTTCGCGATCCTGTCGGTGTTCACCGGTGTCGCCCTTGTCGCGGCCGCGCTCGTGGTGGCGTCGACCTTCCGGATCGTGGTGGCGCAGCGCCGCCGTCGCACCGCCCTGATGCGCTGCGTCGGGGCGAGCCGCGGCCAGGTGCTGCGGTCGCTGATGTTCGAGGCCGCGCTGTCCGGTGTCGTGGCCGGTGTCGTCGGTGTGCTGGCCGCGGTCGGCCTCGGCTACGCGGGCCTGGCCATCGCCGGGAACTTCACCGAGGACCCGTTGCCGCCGTTGCAGGTCTCCGTGCCGGAGCTGCTGCTGTGCGTGCTGCTGGCGACCGTGGTGACGATGATCGCCGCGCTGTCCCCGGCCATCGGCGGGACCAGGGTGCCGCCGATCGCCGCGCTCGGCGCCGCCAAGGTCACCGACGCCGGGCAGGCGCGGTTCACCACGCGCATGGTCTTCGCCGCGCTGTTCACCCTCGCCGCGGTGGGCCTGCTGATGCTGCCGGTGGGCGGCAAGGAGTCGATCCTCTCGCTCGCGGTGGTCGCGGTCTCGGGACTGATGGCGTTCTTCGCGCTGATCGCCGCCGGTCCGGTGATCATGCCGCTGCTGGCGCGACTGCTCGGCGGCCTGGTCCGGCTGGTCGGCGGCACTCCGGGACGGCTCGCTGTCGGCAACGCGCTGCGGGTGCCCAAGCGCACGGCCAACACCACCACCGTGCTCACCCTCGGCGTGGTGCTGGTGAGCGCCGTGCTGGTCGGCATGAGCTCGATCCAGGCCAGCAGCGCCGACCGGCTGGCCTCGCAGTACCCGGCCGCCGTCCAGGTCGGCATGACCGGCAGCCGGACCGAGGGGATCGACCCGGCGTTGGCGGAGAAGGTGCGCAAGCTGCCGGAGACCGGTGCCTTCGCCCTGGTCTCCCAGGGCTACGTGAAGCTCGGGACCACCACGACCACGGTGGCGGGCATGGACGTGGCCTCCTATCCGCCGGTCGCCCAGACCAACGCGGACGAGGGCGCCCTGAAGGACCTGGCGCCCGGCACCGTCGCGGTTTCCCGCACCTTCGCGGAGAAGTTCGGGGTGAAGTTCGGCCAGACGCTGCCCGTCGCCGGGGACGGCTCGGGCGGCGGACAGCAGCTGCAGGCCAAGGTGATCGCGATCTACCGGGGCAACACCGCGCTCGGCTCGGCGGTGCTGCACCCCGACGACCTCGTCAAGGTCTCGCCCAGGAGCAAGCCCATCGCCATGCTGGTGGACCCGGCAGGCGGGGTGGACACCGAGAAGCTCCAGTCGGCGGTGAAGTCCGCGCTCGCGGGCACCACATCGTTGTCGGTGACCGCGCCCGGGGACGCGAAGGCCGAGATGGAGGAGATGTTCAACACGATGACGCTGATCGCGCTCGGCCTGGTCGGGATGACCGTGCTGGTCGCGGTGGTCGGAGTCGCGGTCACCCTGTCACTGTCGGTGGTGGAGCGGACCCAGGAGAACGGCCTGCTCCGCGCCCTCGGCCTGACCAGGGGCGGCATGCGGGCGACGCTCGCGTGGGAGGCGGTGGTCTTCGGCGCCTGCGCCGCTGTGCTCGGCCTGCTGCTCGGCGTGCTCTACGGCGCGCTCGGCATCAAGTCGCTCGGCGAGTTCGACATCGTCAGCATCCCGTACGGCCAGCTGGCCGTGGTCGGCGGTGGACTGCTGCTGCTGACCCTCATCGCGGCGGTCGGACCTGCCCGGCGCTCGGCCAAGACCAGCCCGTTGCAGGCGCTGGCGGCGGACTGACCGATGCGAAGGCGCCCACCGTCCACTGTGGATGGTGGGCGCCTTCGTCCTGTCCTACAGCGTGTTCGTGTAGTGCTCGCGGGCGTGGTCGGTGCGGCCGTTGCCGTAGACCCTGAGGAACTCGGCCAGGCCGGGCAGGTCCGGCTCCAGCCGTGCCGCGGCGGCCTCGATCTCCGTGGCGGAGGCCAGCGCGCGCAGCAGCGCCTGGATGGCGGGCACCGGGTCGGCGGCGGGCAGGGGCTGGGCGCCGGTGGCCAGCCGCAGCGCGGCGGAGGTCGACGGTGTGTCCGCGCGGATCTCGGCGATCCGCTCCCGCAGCTCGGCCTGGGGCAGTCGCGGGAAGCCCGGATCGGTGACCAGCGCCTCCAGTGCGAGCAGCCGGGAGAGCACCGCCGGGTTGCTGATCTTGGCGCGCTGGCCGGACATCAGCTGCGAGAGCATCGGCGCGGACAGGCCGAGCACGTCCGCGAAGGCCGACTGGGACAGGCCGAGCGGTGGCAGGAGCCTGCGCACCTTCGCGCCCAGCTGCTCGCCGTACCACTCCTCCTGCAGTCGCTGGTTGCGTGCGACGACGTCCATCATGCCCCCGGGTTATTCTCAAGTGGAACCATTACGTTTGCAGGTGCGTCTGAGGCGTTAACGAGCGTAACAGTTGATCGCCTCCGAACCGTGGAGCAGTGAACTATGGCCAGAACTACCGTGGCGGCACTGGTGGCCGGGGCGCTCGCCCTCGCGCCCGTCGCAGCTCCGGCACGCGCCGCCGAACAGCCCGAACAGCCTCGCGAGTACACGCCGACCATGCTCGTCCTGGACGCCTCCGGGTCGATGACCAAGGCCGACGCGGGCCTCACGCGGATGGACGCGGCAAAGAACGCGGTCCGCTCAGTGATCACAGCGGCCCCGGCCGAAGCCAGGATGGGGCTGACGGTCTACGGGACTTCGACCGGCTCCTCCGATGCGGAGAAGACCGCGGGCTGCAAGGACGTCACCGTGCTGCGCCGCGCCGAGCAGATCGACAAGGCGGCCTTGACGGCTGCCGTCGACGGCATCACCCCGCGCGGCTACACACCGATCGGCGCCGCGCTGCGCACGGCGGCGGACACGCTGCCGAAGTCCGGTCCGCGCTCGATCGTGCTGGTCTCAGACGGCATCGACACCTGCGCTCCGCCGGACCCGTGCGAGGTCGCCAAGGAGTTGCGGCAGCAGGGCGTCGACCTCATCGCGCACACCATCGGCTTCGGCGTGGACGCCGCCGCGCGCAAGCAGCTCACGTGCATCGCGCAGACCACGGGTGGCACCTACACCGACGCGCCCGACCCGAAGTCCCTGGAGCGCGTGCTGCCCCGCGTCGCCGCGAGCGCGCTGCGGAACTACCAGCACGCCGGGGAGCCGGTGGCGGGAACGCCCGACGCGCCGAGCGCTCCGGCGCTGAACCCCGGGCAGTACCTGGACACCATCGGTCGTGACGAGAAGCGGTTCTACGCGGTCGACGTTCCCGAGGGCGCCACGGCCTACTTCAGCGCGACCATGTCGTACCCGCGCGGCACCGTGCCGGACCGTCAGGACATCAACGGCCTGCGGTTGCGCGTCTTCGACGCCAACGGCAGCGACTGCCACAAGTTCGAGAGCGAACAGACCACGATGTCGAAGGACGGCGAGACCGTCTCGGCGGCGATCACCTGGGAGGGCGCCAAGAAGACCGGGAAGAACTGCGCGGGCGCCGGTCGCTACGCCTTCCAGGTGGAGTGGGGCCCGGCCTCCACCGACCAGCCCGAGCGCCTGCCGCTGGAGCTGATCGTCGGCGTGGAGCCTCCGCTCGCCGGGCACCCCGGCCCGGCCGTCGCCGCGGACAAGGTCGCGCTGCGCGCGCAGGGTGGACCCGGGCGGCCTGTCGCCGGAGGTGGGTCGTTCTCCGTCGCGGGCACCCTCGACGGCAGCGGTCACTACACGGACACCTTGCAGCAGGGGGAGTTCGTCTTCTACCGGGTTCGGCTGAACTGGGGTCAGGGGCTGGCCTACCAGGTCCGCTACGACTCGACTCCGGGCCGCGACACGTCGAACATCGTGAACGTCGAGACCACCCTCTACTCGCCGTTCCGCCGTCCGATCGAGAGCGACCGCACGGCCTACACGGGTAGTGGCACCGTCCTTCCCGGCAACGGGCGTGCACTCGCGACCAAGCCGGTCCGCTACGCCAACCGCACCGCCGACGACAACAAGGACCGGATGGCGAACATCGCCGGTTGGTACTACATCGCGGTGAAGCTCGGCCGCCCGATCGCCGGGGACCAGCAGCCGCCCAAGGCCGTGCCGGTGCACCTCGACCTGACCGTTGGGGGAGCGCAGGAACCGGGTCCGGAGTACGTCGGCGCCGCAGCTGCCGGCCCGACCGCCAGCGGCGAGCGGGGCGCCCCGGTCGCCGTCGAGAACACGGCTTCCCAGGGCAGTGCGACCGTCGTGTGGGTCGTCGTGGCGGTCGCCGCGGTTCTGGTGGTGCTGCTCGTGATCTGGTTCGTGGCGCGGAGCAGGCGTCGTCAGCCCACGGGTTTCCAGCGGTAGTCACCGTTGGATTGGCGGACGCAGCGGACCAGGACGCCGGTCGAGGAGGTTTCCTGGTTCGCTACGTCCTGCCAGTTGCAGGGGTCGTCGACCTTGATGTCCGCCCGCGCGGCGCCGGTCGCCGGTGGCGGGTTCGGTGTTGCGGGGTTTTCTTCGCCCAGCAGCAGGGTTCCGGCCGTCGCCG
The DNA here is from genome assembly GCF_900103775.1 of Allokutzneria albata. GTDB lineage: Bacteria > Actinomycetota > Actinomycetes > Mycobacteriales > Pseudonocardiaceae > Allokutzneria > Allokutzneria albata. The sequence goes on from NZ_LT629701.1 coordinate 366,891, forward strand.
CCGCGGCGAGCAGCACGCCGATCCCGCCGAACACCAACGCACGTCGCGGCTTCTGCGAACGTGTGTCCACTTTGGTCACTGGTAGCCCGGACCCGGGCAGGGCGCCGAGCACGTCGTAGACCTCGATCGGCTCCCCGGTGACCGGGCTGATCGCGGGCAGGTGCAACGGGTTTCCGGAGAGCACGTGCGCCAGGTGCGCGTGCAGCTCGCCCGCATCGGATCGCTGCCGCGGATCGGTGTCCAGCAACCGGCTCATCACTGTCCACACCGGACCCGGTACGCCGGGCGGGGCGGTGGTGCCGCTGCGCCGCTCGGGTCGCTCCTCGCCCGCGAACAGTTGCCACGCGAGCACTCCGAGCGCGAACAGGTCCTGGCTCGGCTGCGGTGGGTGGCCCGCCAGGATCTCCGGCGCGAGGTAGCCGGGAGTGCCCACCACGAAGCCCACCTCGGTCAGGCGCGGCCCGTTCGTCGGGTACGCGATGCCGAAGTCCGCGAGCCGCGCGTGCGGTGCTCCCGTCCCGGTCGCCTCCATCAGCACGTTGGACGGCTTCACGTCGCGGTGCAGCAGTCCGGCGGAGTGCACGTGGTCGAGCGCGCTGAGCAGTTGCAGCACGATCTCGGCCGCGTAGCGCCAGGGGAGCGCGCCGTGGTCGCGGACGAGCGCCAGCAAGGTGCCGCCCCGCACCAGTTCGCTGGCGACCAGGACCCCGTCGTCCCCCGCCGCCCACGTGTAGGGGCTCAGGACGTGCGGGTGGGTGAGCCGGACGCCCTGCTCGCGGACGACGCGGACCAGCACGTCCGCGCTGGTGCCCTTGGCCAGCTTCGCCGCGCAGTACTTGCGTTCGCGGTGGTCGTAGGCGCGCCAGACCGTCGCCGCGCCGCCCGCGCCGATCCGGTCGACGAGCGCGAACCGCCCGGCAACAAGCTCACTCACGGGCGCAGACGCTACTGGAGGGCCGCTGCTGGAGGGCGACACTGATCGGATTACCCCTGTGGCAGGTCAGCCCCGGTTTTGGTTCGCTTCGCGCAGACCCGAAACCTGTGCGCTACGATCCCGTAGCGAAACTTCCTGACGTCGCGAAAGAGGCCGCGCCGATGCAGATCCTGGCGAACATCCTGGTCGGCGTGCTCGCCGTCCTGCACGCCTACATCCTGGTGCTGGAGATGTTCCTCTGGCAGACCCCGCGGGCGCGCGCCGCCTTCGGCACCGATCCGGAGTTCGCCGCCGCCTCCGCCCCGCTCGCTGCCAACCAGGGCCTCTACAACGGCTTCCTGGCCGCGGGCCTGGCGTGGGGGCTGATCGTCGGCGGTGACGTCGGGTTCCAGTTCAAGGTCTTCTTCACCCTCTGCGTGATCGTCGCGGGCGTCTACGGAGCGGCCACGGCCACCAAACGCATCCTGTTCGTGCAGGTCATCCCGGGCGCTCTGACCCTGGCGGCGCTGTTGCTGGCGGGCTGAGGCCGTCCTGGAGTCGGAACCACCGTTCGATCAGCTGGCGGCCGTCGGGCACGAACGGCCAGCCGGGGTCGGCCAGGCGCGAGCGCAGCTCGGCGAGCTCCATCCAGCCACCGGCGACCACCTCCTCCGGCTGCCACACCACGGGCCCGTCCCACCGCGCCTCGAAGGCGAACATGTGCGCGCGGACCGGCGGCCGGAGGTAGATGGCGGTGAACAGCGGCTCCACCGGCACACCGGAAATCCCCAGCTCCTCGGCCAGCTCGCGCTCCGCGCACGAGGCCGGGTCCTCGTCGGCGCCGAGCACACCGCCCGCCCAGCAGTCGTACATCCCGGGCGCGAAGTCCTTCGAGTCGCTGCGCCTGTGCACGTACACCCGGGCCCCGTCGGTCGAGCGCACCAGGACGGCCGTCGAGGCGTGCCACAGCCCCTCGGCGCGCATGACCGACCGCGGCCGCGAACCGACCCTGTTACCGCGCGCGTCGAAGATCGCAACCAACTCGTCGATCACCGCCACCCCCTGATCGTCACACGGAGGCCGTAAGGTGCAACACATGCGGCGGATCATGGGAACCGAGGTGGAGTACGGCATCTCCGTGCCGGGCGACCCTGCGGCCAACCCGGTGCTCACTTCCACCCAGGTCGTCCTCGCCTATGCGGCGGCGGCCGAGATCCCCAGGGCGCGACGCGCGCGCTGGGACTACGAGGTGGAATCACCGTTGCGGGACGCGCGGGGCTTCGACCTGGGCGCGCCCGGTCTGCCCCCGACCGACCCGGACGTCGAGGACCTCGGCGCGGCCAACGTCATCCTCACCAACGGCGCGCGGCTCTACGTCGACCACGCGCACCCGGAGTACTCCACCCCCGAGCTGACCAACGCGCGGGACGTGGTGATCTGGGACAAGGCGGGCGAGCGGATCATGGAGGAGGCGGCGCTGCGCTCGGCGAGCGTGCCCGGCCAGCCCCGGATCCAGCTCTACAAGAACAACATCGACGGCAAGGGCGCCAGCTACGGCACCCACGAGAACTACCTGATGTCCCGCTCCACCCCGTTCACCGCGGTGATCGCGGGGCTGACCCCGTTCTTCGTCTCCCGCCAGGTGGTCGTCGGCTCCGGCCGGGTCGGCCTGGGCGCCTCCAGCGAGGACGCGGGCTACCAGCTCTCCCAGCGCTCGGACTACATCGAGGTCGAGGTCGGCCTGGAGACCACGCTCAAGCGCGGGATCATCAACACCCGCGACGAGCCGCACGCCGACGCGGACAAGTACCGCAGGCTGCACGTGATCATCGGCGACGCCAACCTCGCCGAGTACTCCACCTACCTCAAGGTGGGCACCACCGCGCTGGTGCTGGACATGATCGAGGCCGGGCTGCGCTTCGACGACCTGCGGCTGTCCGATCCGGTCCGCTCGGTGCACACGATCAGCCGCGACCCCTCGCTGAAGGTCAAGGTCGACCTGGTCGGTGGGCGCAAGTACACCGGCCTGGACATCCAGCGCGCCTACCACGACCGGGCGACGGAGTTCTACCACCGGCACGGCGGCGACAAGTCCTCCCTCGACGTGCTGCGGGTGTGGGGCGAGGTGCTGGACGCGCTGGCCAGGGACCCGATGGAGTGCGCCGACCGGCTGGACTGGCCCGCGAAGCTGCGGCTGCTGGAGGGCTACCGCGCCCGCGACGGGCTGAACTGGGCCTCGCCCCGGCTGCAGCTGGTCGACCTGCAGTACTCCGACGTGCGGCTGGACAAGGGCCTGTACAACCGGCTGGTGGCGCGCGGCTCGATGCGCAGGCTGGTCACCGAGGAGGAGGTCCGCGAGGCCATCCAGGAGCCGCCGCAGGACACCAGGGCCTACTTCCGCGGCCGTTGCCTGGCCCGCTACCCCGGCGAGGTGGCCGCGGCGTCCTGGGACTCGGTGATCTTCGACCTGGGCCGGGAGTCGCTGGTGCGCATCCCCACCCTTGAGCCGCTGCGCGGGACGAAGGCGCACGTGGAACAGCTGTTGCAGGACTCGGAAACCGCCGAACAGCTGGTGGCGACCCTGACCCGACGCTGATCCGTAACAAGATCGATCAGACGGAGCAACGCCGGACGCGGGACGAGTGTCGGTCCCGATCGGTACTGTTTGGACACAGGCGCCTATCGAACCGGAGGGCGAGATGGCACAGGAGCAGAAGCAGCGCCAGGGCGGCGGCGACGGCGACGACGAGCAGGACGGCGCTGCCGCGGCCGGTCAGGAACGCCGGGAGAAGATGGGCGAGGACGTCGACTCGATCCTCGACGAGATCGACGACGTCCTCGAGGAGAACGCCGAGGACTTCGTCCGGGCGTACGTGCAGAAGGGCGGCGAGTAGCCGCACGGGCGCACGCCCTTCGCTCCCGTCCCGCCGAACAACCCATGGAGAGACAGCCGATGGACAACCCCTCGGCCCGGTCCTACCCGGGCGCAGCCCTGCCGTCCGCCTTCTTCACCCCGGGCGTGTCGTCGTTCAGCGAGTTCCTGCAGGCCGCCGCGCCCGACCTGCTGCCGGGGCGCAGGTACGCCCCCGGCGGCGACCTCCACGGCGGGCCGGGGGCGCACGCGCCGCACGGCACCACGATCGTGGCGCTGGTCTACGACGGCGGCGTGCTCATCGCGGGTGACCGCAGGGCCACCATGGGCAACGTGATCGCCCAGCGCGACATGGAGAAGGTCTTCCTCACCGACGAGTACTCGGCCGTGGGCATCGCGGGTGCCGCGGGACTCGCGGTGGAGATGGTCCGGCTGTTCACCGTCGAGCTGCGGCACTACGAGAAGCTCGAAGGCGTCCCGCTGTCCCTGGACGGCAAGGCGAACAAGCTGGCCACCATGCTGCGCGGGAACCTCGACGCGGCGATGGCCGGGCTGGCGGTGCTGCCGCTGTTCGTCGGCTACGACGTGGACAAGCGGGCAGGGCGGATCGTCTCCTACGACGTCACCGGCGGGCGCTACGACGAGCACGGCGGTTACCACGCCGTCGGCTCGGGTTCGGTGTTCGCCAAGGGCGCGCTGAAGAAGCGGCACGAGGTGACCGCGGACCGGGACACGGCCGTGCGCACCGCTGTCGAGGCGCTCTACGACGCCGCCGACGACGACTCGGCCACCAGCGGGCCCGACCTGACCAGGCGGATCTACCCGGTGGTCGCGACCGTCGACGCGAGCGGGTCGGTCCGGCTCGGCGCGGACGAGGTCGCCGAGGTCGCCGAGGCCGTGGTGCGCGGGCGCCACGAACGCCCCGGCGGCTGAGCGCCCCCGACCACCCCTGGCCCTGACCTCTCTCTTCACGCCTGGAGCTCGCCATGACCATGCCGTTGTACGCCTCAGCCGAGCAGGTGATGCGGGACCGCTCGGAGCTGGCCCGCAAGGGCATCGCCAAGGGCCGCAGCGTCGTCGTGCTCAGCTACGCCGGCGGAGTGCTCTTCGTCGCCGAGAACATGTCCACCACGCTGCACAAGGTCTCCGAGATCTACGACCGGATCGGCTTCGCCGCGGTCGGGCGCTACAGCGAGTTCGAGAACCTGCGCACCGCGGGCATCCGCTGGGTCGACGTGCGCGGGTACTCCTACCACCCGCGCGACGTCAACGCCCGCGCGCTGGCCAACGTCTTCGCGCAGAGCCTCGGCTCGATCTTCACCGAGCAGCTCAAGCCCTTCGAGGTGGAGATCTGCCTCGCCGAGGTCGGTGACTCCGCCGAGGAGGACCAGCTCTACCGGCTCACCTACGACGGCTCGATCTTCGACGAGCCGCAGTTCGTGGTCATGGGCGGGCACGCGGAGGCGATCAGCAACGCGCTCAAGGAGTCCTACCGGGAGAACATGGAGCTGGCCGACGCGGTCCAGGTCGCCGCGGCGGCGCTGAACGCGGGCACGCCCACCCCGGCCAACGCCAAGCAGCAGGCCGCGGCCGTGCCCGCGCCCAAGAGCGGCAGCGGTTCCGGCGGCAAGCTCGAGGTCGCGATCCTGGACCGCACCCGCCCGCAGCGCGCCTTCCGCCGCATCGTCGGCGCCGACCTGGAGGCCCTGTTCCCCGCCCCCGCCGACGAGGCCGACAAGCCCGCCGACGAGGCCGACAAGTCCGACGACACGACCCCCGAAGGCGACGACAAGCCGAAGTCCTGACATCGCCGGGGAGGACGGTCCGCACGTCCCCCGAACCCCCGCCGCGAACGTCTCCGACCGCCCCCGACCCCGCGCACGGGTCGGGGGCGGTTGTCTTGGGATCACCAGGTGACCATCAGGCGGGTGGGGCGCATCTGGGCGGAGCCGCGTTGGAACGGGATGCGTTCCGGGCTGGTGGCCAGGCGGAGGCCGGGCAGGCGCTCGAAGAGCATCGAGAACGTCACTTCCAGTTCGAGCCGGGACAGCCCCGCCCCGATGCAGTAGTGCGGTCCGTGCCCGAAGTGGATCGGGGACGCGTTGTCCCGGTGGATGTCGAAGCGGTGCGGGTCCGGGAACACCGAGGGGTCGTAGGCGGCCGCGATCACCGGCGCGCACACCGCGGCCCCTTGGGGGATCACCGTGCCGGACAGCTCCACAGGCTCGCGGGTGACGCGGAGCGCGCTCAGGTCGAAACCGGGGCGGTAGCGCAGGATCTCCTCGACCGCGGTCTTCCACAGCCGTGGGTTGGCCACGCAGGCCGCCAGCTGCTCGGGATGGCTGAGCAGCGCCTGCACGCCGAGGCCGACCACCGACGACACCGTCTCGGTACCGCCGACCAGCAGCACCGCCGCGGTGGCCAGCAGCTCGTCGTCGCTGAGCCGGTCCTCCTCGTCGCGGGCGGCGATCATCATCGACAGCACGCCGAGGCCGGGCTCGGCGCGCTGCTCGGCGACCAGCCGTTCCAGCAGCGCCCGCAACCGCCGGTACTGCCGCCGCAGGTCGGCGGCGGCCGTGGTGGTGGCGTTGAACCCGGCGGCCAGCATCGCCGCCTCGGCCCAGTCCTTCTCGGCGATCCCGAACAGATCGCAGTTGATCGAGGTGGGCAGCGGGATCGCCAGCTGCGTCATCAGGTCCACCGGCGGCGTCAGCTGGGCGAGGTGCTCGATCAGCGCGCCCGCCGCCCGCGCCACGAACGGCCGCAGGCCGCGCACCGCCCCCGGGGCGAAGACGGGGGCGAGGATGCGGCGCAACCTGGTGTGGTCGGGCGGGTCCATGTTGAACATGTTCGCCGGATCGCCGAACACCCCGACGCGCAGCATCTTCGCGTCGCCGGTGCAGGTCAGCGCCCGGGAGAAGCGGTTGTCGGAGAGCACGGTGGCCACATCGCGGTAGCGGGTGACCAGCCACACCCGCTCCCCGTCCGGCATCCGCATCGGGCACACCGGCCACCGCTCGCGCAGGTCGTCGAAGATCGGCGGCGGCCCGCCGTGCGGGTCCCTGGCGAAGGGGTAGTCCACCCTCGGCCACGCCGGTTGTGCCGGGGTGGCCGACGGGGCGGTCATCGCACCGCGAACCCCTCCCGCACCGCCTCGGCCGCCGCGCGGGGCGCGGGCACGACCGGCTCGTCCTCGATCGAGATCACGATGTGGCCCTGGTCCGCGCTGATCCTGGGGGAGAACGAGCTGCGCGAGAGCAGCTCCACCATCGGGCTCTCCCGGTGGTAGCAGAAAACGGAGTTCGGCACGCCCAGAATGCGCGGGGTGTCGACCAGAAACGGCAGCTCGGCGAGCAGGTAACCGATCAAGGACTCCCGCGTCCACGGATCGGGGTTGGCCTCACCGAAATTCGTCTGGAGAACACGCGTGGAGATCGACTCGCAGGCGGAGCGGAATTCCTCGTTGTCCTGGTAGCCGGCCCAGGCCTGTTCCAGAATCCGGTCGTAGTGGGCGTTGTCGGCCATCTCGGTCCAGGTGAAGGTCACCGCGTCGGGGTCGTCGACGCCGAGGTCGGCGAGCGTGCGCTGGACCCGCCTGCGCACCCTGGCCACCTCCTGCCTGGCCCTTTTCCTGGCCCGGCCCGGGTTGGCACCGCGCATGCTGGGGATCCAGCTGGCCTCGGCGCCGGGCAGCAGCACGTTGACCCGGGAGAACTCGCAGAAGGCCCAACTCAGCAGCTGCTCGACCCGTTCGTCGGTGTAGTAGCTGTTGAACGAGCTGATTCCCAGCAACGCGTGCTCGCCGGTGCTGAGCAGATCGGCGCACCGCTCCGTGTAGGGACGGACAATCGGATCGGAACTACGGGAAACAACTCCGGGATTCATCGCCACCCGCTCAACGTAGAGCCGTGTTCCCGGCCGCGGTATTGCCCGTGCGCGTGACGGCATTTCCCTCGTCGCTGCCGAACATCACCCTGCGAACACGTGAACGCCGGGCCGCAATCCACTGAACGGGGGGTGCGGCGGCGCGGCCGGGTTCACCGGTCGTCACGCCGCCGCACGCGCGCTCAGGTGAGGTTGTTGCGGCCGTGCTCCTCGCGGTAGGCGTGCAGGGCCGCCTCGTGCGCGGCGAACCGGAACCGGTTGCCCTCCGGCCCGACCTCCCCGTCGGTGGCGATGGCCACGGCCGGGCCGAGCACCTCCACCACCAGGTTCGGCCGCTCCTGCTGGACGTAGGTGCGGCTGCGGTGCAGGGTCCCGGTCAGCGCGGAGACCACGAACCGGATGCGCGACCACTTGATGTCGGCGCGGACGTAGCGGATGTCCAGCAGCCCGTCGTCCAGGCGCGGCCTGCGGGTCGGCGCGAACCCCCTCGGCCGGTACGGGCCGTTGCCGACGAACAGCAGCCACACCTTGTGCCGCTTGCCGTTGACCCGCACCTCCAGCGGCTGGGCCTGGTGCAGCACCCGGACCAGCGCGACGGCCGCGGCCGGCCACTTGCCCCAGCGGCCCTGCCACTTCTCGCGCAGCATCACCATGTCCGGGTAGCCGCCGAGGCTGGCGGTGTTGATGAACCAGCGCTTGGGCTGGTTGTCCACCCGCACCGTGGCCAGGTCGACGCCGACCGCGTGGCCCTCGCGCACCGCGTCGTCGACGTCCAGCAACCGCTCGACGCCGATGTCCCGGGCGAAGTGGTTCAGCGTGCCCGCCGGGATGACCGCGAGCGGCAGCTTCTTGCGCGCGGCGACCGAGGCCATCGCGGCGACCGAGCCGTCCCCGCCCGCCACGCCGAGCGCCTTGGTCTCGTAGGTCGAGTCGGAGATCTCCTTGTCGATCTGCTCGATCAGGTCCATCCCCTTCTTCGGGTGCACGATCCGCGCGTTCGGCCACACGCTGCGGATCTGCTCGGAGGGGTCCTCGCCGTCGATGCCGGAGTTCGGGTTGACCAGCACCAGCATGCCCTGACCCTCGTCCAGGGCGGCCGCCTCGACGTCCGGGCGGACCTCGGCGGGCTCGTCCGGGTGCACCGGCCACCAGCGCCGCGTGGCCAGCGCGATCCCGGTGCCGACCGCGGCACCCGCGACCACGTCGCTGCCCCAGTGCACGCCGGTGTGCACCCGGGAGTAGGCGACGGCGGCGGCCAGCGGGGCGATCACGGCACCGGTCAGCGGCGACTCCATGGCGACGGCCGTGGTGAACGCGGCGGCGGAGGCGGCGTGACCGGAGGGGAAGGACGAGGACGTCGGCGGGCTGGACAGCCTGCGGCGCGCCGGCATCAGCTCGGCGGCCGGTCGCCTGCGCGGGAGCAGCAGCTTCATCACCAGGTTGACCGTCGGGCTGGTGCCCGCGATCGCGGCGACACCCCGGGCGGCGGCGCGGCGGGTCGGGCCCTTGCGCGCGGCCAGCAGGCCCGCGATGGCGAACCACAGCACGCCGTGGTTGGCGGCGCGCGAAAGGGTCTTCAGGGCGCGGTCGGCCTTGCTGCGCGGCAGCCTCGCACTGCGCCGGACCAGGGCCTGGTCGAGCTCGATGACGGCCTCGGTGGCCGCGTGCAGCTTCTCGATCACGCCACGACGCTATGCAATGTCACAGGTGCGCGCACACCGGCCCCGGTTGTATGCCGTGGCGGTGACGTTTGGGACACGCGGATCTTCTCTCCCCGATCGGCGCACTGGTGATCGCCGCGACACCCCCTACTGTGGACATATGCAGCGGCGGATCTTCGGCATCGAGACTGAGTTCGGGGTGACCTGCACCTTCCACGGGCAGCGCAGGCTCTCGCCGGATGAGGTGGCGCGCTACCTCTTCCGTCGTGTGGTGTCCTGGGGCAGGTCGTCCAACGTGTTCCTGCGCAACGGTTCCCGGCTCTACCTGGATGTGGGCTCGCATCCGGAGTACGCCACGGCCGAGTGCGACGACCTGGCCCAGCTGGTCACCCACGACAAGGCGGGGGAGCGGATCCTGGAGGATCTGCTCATCGACGCCGAGCGTCGGCTGGCCGACGAGGGCATCGGCGGCGACATCTTCCTGTTCAAGAACAACACCGACTCCGCGGGCAACTCCTACGGCTGCCACGAGAACTACCTCGTGGCGCGGGCCGGGGAGTTCTCCAGGATCGCGGACGTGCTCCTGCCGTTCCTGGTGACGCGGCAGCTGATCTGCGGCGCGGGCAAGGTCCTGCAGACCCCGCGCGGCGCGGTCTACTGCCTGTCGCAGCGGGCCGAGCACATCTGGGAGGGCGTCTCCAGCGCCACCACGCGCTCGCGCCCGATCATCAACACCCGCGACGAGCCGCACGCGGACGCCGAGCGCTACCGGCGGCTGCACGTGATCGTCGGCGACTCGAACATGTCCGAGGTGACCACGCTGCTGAAGGTGGGCAGCGCCAACCTCGTGCTGGAGATGATCGAGGCGGGCGTGCAGTTCAAGGACTTCACGCTGGACAACCCGATACGGGCCATCCGCGAGATCAGCCACGACCTCACCGGCACCCGGCTGGTCCGGCTGGCGGGCGGGCGCGAGGCCTCCGCGCTGGACATCCAGCGTGAGTACTACGCCAAGGCCGTCGAGCACGTCGCGCAGCGGCAGGCCGACCCGGTGGCCGACCGGGTGATCGAGCTGTGGGGCCGCACGCTGGACGCGGTGGAGCGGCAGGACCTGACGCTGATCGACCGGGAGATCGACTGGGCGATCAAGCACCGGCTGATCGAGCGGTACCGGGCCAAGCACGACATGGAGCTCTCCAGCCCCCGCGTCGCGCAGCTGGACCTGGCCTACCACGACATCCGGCGCGGCCGGGGCATCTTCGACCTGCTGCAGCGCAAGGACCAGGTGCTGCGGGTGACCGACGACAGCGAGATCGAGGCGGCCAAGGACACCCCGCCGCAGACGACCAGGGCCAAGCTGCGCGGGGACTTCATCGCCGCCGCGCAGGAGGCGGGCCGCGACTTCACCGTCGACTGGGTCCACCTCAAGCTGAACGACCAGGCCCAGCGGACGGTGCTCTGCAAGGACCCGTTCCGCGCGGTCGACGAGCGCGTGGAACGCCTGATCGCCTCCCTGTAGAACGCACTCCCACGAGGGCGCCGCGACCAGCTCGCGGCGCCCTCGTGGCGTTCACGTGAGCGCGATGACGAGCTTGTCGAGGGCGGAGCGCGTGGTGGCGGAGGAGTACGGGCCCACCGCCACCACCGCGGCGATGAGCGCGGCGATCTCGCCCGGGGTGAGGGGTACCGCGCCGACGTGCGGACGCTGACGTCGAGGCGGCTCGCCGGCGTCTCGCCGGAGAGGCGGTGCGGGGCGCTCACGCGCAGCTCCGTGGCGGGAATCGACCATACGCTTCAGGTCATGGGCAAGACCTGGCACAACCAGCTCGGCGAGCAGCTCGACTGGTACTGGGAGCACGTGTTCCGGCCACGGCTGGAGGGACTGACCGACGAGGAGTACTTCTGGGAGCCCGTTCCAGGGTGCTGGTCGGTCCGCCCCGGGCCGGACGGGCGGATGACCTGCGACTGGGCCTTCCCCGCGCCGGAGCCGCCGCCGTTCACCACGATCGCCTGGCGGCTGGCCCACATCGGCGGCGTGGTGCTGGGGATGCGGGCGTCCAACCACTTCGGCGACGGCTCCTTCGCCATCGACGCGATCACCTGGCCGGGGAGTGCCTCGGCCGCCATCGACTACGTCGAGCAGGGCTACCGCGCGTGGTCGGCGGGGGTGGGCGCACTCGACGAGGAGGCGCTGGCCAGGGAGGTCGGCGAGAAGGAGGGCCCGTACGGGCACCTGCCGTTCGCCGCGCTCGTGCTGCACGTCAACCGGGAGGTGGTGCACCACGGGGCCGAGGTGGCCACGCTGCGCGATCTCCACCGGGCCAGTGGCGGGGGCCGGACCTGGGGTGGAGATCGTTAGCACAGGTGTTCGACACACGCGGGGTGATGAGGGGCTAAGGTTCGCGGGGTGCCGACCGTACGTGCCGAACGCCTGGTGAACCTGGTGCTGTGCCTGCTGGCCACGCGCCAGTACCTCACCGCAGAACGGATCAGGGGGATCGTCCCCGGCTACACCGACGCGCCCAGCGACGACGCGTTCTTCCGCATGTTCGAGCGGGACAAGGCGGAGCTGCGCGACCTGGGCATCCCGTTGGAGACCGGGCGCAACTCCGTGTTCGACTCCGTGGACGGCTACCGGATCGCGCGGCGCGACTACGAGCTCGGCGAGATCGACCTGGAACCGGACGAGGCGGCTGCGGTGGCCCTCGCGGTGCGGCTGTGGGACTCCCCGGACCTGACCGGCGCCGCGCACGGGGCGCTGATCAAGCTGCGCGCGGCCGGGGTGGACGTGGACCCGGACACCCCGGCGGTGGTCGAGCCCAAGGTCCGCACGTCGGAGCCCGCGTTCGCGCCGCTGCTCACCGCGGTGAACCGGGGGCGCGTGGTGGAGTTCGACTACCGCAAGCAGTCCTCGCCGCGGCCCGCGCGCCGCACGGTGGAGCCCTGGGGCGTGGTGTCCTGGCGCGGCCGGTGGTACCTGGTCGGCCACGACCGCGTGCGGGACGCGCCGCGCTGCTTCCGGCTCTCCCGGATCGTCGGCGCGGTGCGCGCGACCGGCAAGGACGGCGTGGTGCACCGCCCGCCCGAGGTGGACCTGCTGGGCATGGTGGCCAAGCAGAACGACCAGCCGCCCGCGTCGGCGACCGCCCGGCTGTGGGTGGCCGCGGGCCGGGCGCAGGGGCTGCGCAGGCGGGCCAAGCCGATCGAGGCGCTGGAGCTGGACGGCGAGCCCGGCGAGGTGGTGGAGATCGACCTGATCTACCCGGACTCGGCGGCCAGCTGGATCGCCGGGTACGGACCGGACGTGGTGGTGCTGGAGCCGGACTCGCTGCGCGCGCACGTCCGCATGCTGATGTCCGGCTTCGCGAAGGGGGCGGTGTAGATGGATTCCGCGCAGAACCGGCTGCCCAGGCTGCTCGCGCTGGTGCCCTACCTGATGGCGCGGCCGGGCATCCTGGTCGCCGACGCCGCCGCCGACTTCGGCATCACCGAGAAGCAGCTGCGCCGCGATCTGGAGCTGCTGTGGATGTGCGGGCTGCCGGGCTACGGGCCGGGCGACCTGATCGACATCTCCTTCGAGGGCGAGACCATCACCGTCGCCTTCGACGCGGGCATGCGGCGGCCGCTGCGGCTGACCGCGGAGGAGGCCACGGCGCTGCTGGTGGCCCTGCGCGCGGTCGGCGAGACCCCGGGGGTGGCCGACACCGACGCGGTGCAGCGCGCGCTGGCCAAGGTCGAGTCCGCGGTCGGCAACGCCAAGCCCGCCGGGGTCGCGGTCGGCCTCGCCGGGCGGGAGAACCAGGCCACCGCGGAGATGCGCGAGCCGATCCAGGACGCGCTGCACCGGGGCGTGGCGATCCGCATCCGCTACTACACCGTCTCCCGGGACGAGATCACCGAGCGCGTCGTCGACCCGATGCGGCTGCTGCTGGTGGACGGGCGCAGCTACCTGGAGGCGTGGTGCCGCCGCGCCGAGGGGGTCCGGCTGTTCCGGCTGGACCGCGTCGACGAGGTGACCGCGCTGGACGAGCGCGCCGCCCCGCCGCCGCACGCCCGGCCGACCGACCTGTCCGAGGGCGTCTTCCGGTCCAGGGAGGGCCAGGGGACCGCGGTGCTGCTGCTCGACCCGGACGCCCGGTGGATCGCCGAGTACTACCCGGTCGAGGACGTCACCGACCTGCCGGACGGGCGGATGCGGATCGTCATGCGCTACGGCGACGAGTCGTGGATGGTGCGGCTGCTGCTCGGCCAGGGCGGCCGGGTGCGGGTGGAGGAGCCCGCCTCGCTGGCCCGGCTGGTGGCCGAGCGGGCGGCCACCGCGCTGCGCCGGGCGGATGCGCTGGAAGCCCGCGTGTGAGGTGTTCGTGAAGATCAGGACCGGGATTCCGGCAGGCCGGACAACCTGGGACGAACGTTGGGCCAACCGGGTAGGACCGGTGTTCTCTCCCGGGCCCCAGGCGGTTACGGTGTGCCAGTGCCGTACCTGCTGAGCCTGCTGCTGGTCGTCGCGGGACTGGTGGTCCTGCTGTTCGTCGCGGTCAAGGTCTTCCGTTCGCTGAGCCGTTTCGGCGCGGCGTACGCGGCTGCCGGCAGGCACGTCGACGACCGTGCGGGTCTGCTCCGCGCCCGATCCGCCGCCCTGAAGGTGGCCATCGCGGAGCGCAGGTCCACCAGATCCGCCAACGACAGCGACAGCGACGACTCTTCCGCACGTACCATCTAGCGGGGAGACGAGGAGGACACCGTGCCCAATCTCGGAGGCTTCGAGATCATCATCATCGCGCTCGTGGTGGTGCTGCTCTTCGGCGCTGCCAAGCTGCCGACGATGGCGCGATCCATCGGGCAGTCGATGCGCATCTTCAAGGCCGAGACCAAGGCCATGAACAAGGACGGCCAGGCCGACGAGGCTGCCCAGCAGCAGCCCGCGCCGCAGCAGCAGTACCAGCAGCCCGCGCCGCTGCCCCCGGCCCAGCCGGTCCAGCAGCAGCCCGCCCCGCAGGTGGCGCCGCCGCTGGAGCAGCAGCCGCGCACCGACAACCGCTGAGAGAGGTCGGGGCGACACGGTGGCGAGCAACCCGCTCCGCCGCCTGATCCCGAGCGGCCGCAAGCGCAAGCCATGGAGCCGGAAGCACAACCCGGACGGCACCATGACGCTCCTGGAGCACCTCTACGAGCTGCGGCACCGGGTGGCGGTCATCTCCTTCGCCATGGCCGTCGGCGGCATCATCGGCTGGATCTGGTTCACCACCCCGATCGCGGGACTTCCGACGCTGGAGTCCCTGATCCGGGGGCCCTACTGCTCGATCCCGGCCGCGCAGCGGTTCCCCAGCAACCCCTGCGTGCTGATCCAGCAGCAGCCGTTCGAGGCGTTCATGATCCAGCTGAAGGTCGGTCTCGGCGCGGGCGCGGCCCTGGTCAGCCCGGTGTGGCTGTACCAGGTCTGGGCGTTCATCACGCCCGGCCTCTACGCCAGGGAGCGCAAGTTCGCGCGGATCTTCGTCTTCTCCGCGAGCTTCCTGTTCATCGTCGGCACGGCGCTGGCCTACCTGGTCATCCCGGCGGGCCTGTCGGTGCTGGTGAGCTTCTCGGGCGACTTCTTCACCACGGCGCTCACCGGTTCGTCCTACATCAGCTTCGTGCTGACCATGCTGATCGTGTTCGGCGTGAGCTTCGAGATGCCGCTGATCATCGTGATGCTCAACCGGATCGGCGCGGTCACCTACGAGAAGCTGAAGAAGTGGCGCCGGGGCATCATCTTCGGCCTGTTCGTCTTCGCCGCCGTGGCGACGCCGGGCACCGACCCGGTCGGCATGGTGGTGCTGGCGGTCGCGCTGACGGTGCTCTTCGAGTTCGCGTTGCAGCTGTGCCGCATCCACGACAAGCGCAAGGCGAAGCGGGACGAGACCTCGAAGTGGGCGAACCTCTCGCCCGATGAGGCCGCCCCGCTCGACCTGGGCCCGGGCGCGCCCGAGACGGCGACGCCGGAGCCGGTGGCTTCTCCGGCCGAGCTGCCGCGCAACCGCTACGACGACGCCACGTGAGCGAGTTCGCGAGCGAACCCGTTCCACGCGGGAGCGGACTCAAAGTCGCTCTCGTCGTCAGTCCCGCCTCCGGAGCCGGTGCCGCGGCCCGGGTGGCGGGCAGCGTGGCCGCCCGGATCAGACCCGTGGCCGGGGAGTTCGTGCAGTCCGTCGCGCGCAGCGGGGAGCACGCCGTCGACCTGGCCCGCAGCGCCGTGGAGTCCGGTGTGGACGTGCTGGCGATGCTGGGCGGAGACGGTGCCGCGCACGCGGGCTTGCAGGCGTGCGCGGGCTCCGCGACCGCGTTCGCGGTGGTCCCCGCGGGCACCGGCAACGACCTCGCCGCCGCGCTGGGCTGGCCGAGGACCTCGCTCGCGGCGGCCGACGCCTTCGCGGCGGCGTTGACCAGGGGCGCGTGGGGACGGCTCGACCTGGGACGGGTCGAGGGCGGCGCGTGGTTCGCCACGGTGCTGTGCGCGGGCTTCGACTCCGCGGTCAACGAGCGCGCCAACCGGATGCGCTGGCCGCGCGGGCCGAAGCGCTACGACCTGGCGATCCTGGCCGAACTGGCGCACCTGCGCGCCCGGCCGCTGGTGGTGGAGACCGACCGGGAACGCCTCGAGCTGGACGCCACGCTCGTCGCGGTCGGCAACACGCCCTGCTACGGCGGCGGAATCCCCGTCTGCCCGGACGCGGACGCCGGTGACGGGCTGTTCGACCTCACTGTCGTGACCGCGGCGCCGCGGGCGTTGATGGTGAAGATGCTGCCCCGGTTGCGCTCCGGCAGGCACGTGGAGCTGCCCGAGGTGCGCACGCTGCGGGCCCGCTCGGTGCGGCTGGGCGGGGACAACGACTGGGTGGCCTACGCCGACGGGGAGCGCCAGGCGGAGCTGCCGATGACCGTCACCTCGGTGCCGGGCGCCCTGCGCGTGCTGGTGCCGGAATGATCAAGATTGCGGCGCGCTGCGGCAGCGGGCGCGGTGTTGTCGGGGGCGTGTGACAACCTGGTCGGGTGTCAGCAAGTGGTTCTTCCCCGTCAGAGGCCTACGCGGCGGCGAAGCGACGTGCCAGGTTCCCCCGGCTCACCGACTTCGAACAGCTGGTCTCCTTCGAGCTCGACCCGTTCCAGCGCTCCTCCTGCGAGTCGCTCGAAGAGGGGCACGGCGTCCTGGTCTGCGCGCCCACCGGCGCCGGCAAGACGGTCGTCGGCGAGTTCGCCGTGCACATGGCGCTCGGTGAGGGCCGCAAGTGCTTCTACACCACGCCGATCAAGGCGCTATCCAACCAGAAGCACGCCGACCTGGTCGCCCGCTACGGCGCGGACAACGTCGGCCTGCTGACCGGGGACACCTCCGTCAACGGCGGCGCGCCCGTGGTGGTGATGACCACCGAGGTGCTGCGCAACATGCTCTACTCCGGTTCGTCCACTGTGGACAACCTGGGGTACGTGGTGATGGACGAGGTGCACTACCTCGCCGACCGCTTCCGCGGCGCGGTCTGGGAGGAGGTCATCCTCAGCCTGCCCGACCACGTGCGGCTGGTCAGCCTGTCGGCGACGGTGAGCAACGCCGAGGAGTTCGGCGAGTGGCTCAAGACCGTGCGCGGGGACACCGCCGTCGTGGTCGACGAGGTCCGTCCGGTCCCGCTGTGGCAGCACATGCTGGTGGGCAACCGGATGTTCGACCTGTTCGCCGCGGAGAACTCCCCGCACGCCGGGGACGTCCGGATCAACCCGGAGCTGGCCAGGCACGTCGGTGAGCTGGACCGGCACTTCACCCCGTTCTCCCGGGCCCGCGGCCCGCGCGGGGGCGGCCGGGGGCAGCGCTACCGCCCGCCGTCGCGGCCGGAGGTGGTGGAGCGGCTGGACGGCGCCGGGCTGCTGCCCGCGATCCTGTTCATCTTCAGCCGCGCGGGCTGCGACGAGTCGGTCCGCCAGTGCCTGCGCGCCGGGGTGCGGCTGACGGTGGAGTCCGAGGTCGAGCAGATCCGCGAGATCATCAAGGAGAAGACCGCCGAGCTGCCCGAGGGCGACCTGACGGTGCTCGGCTTCTGGGAGTGGCGCGAGGCACTGGAGCGGGGCATCGCCGCCCACCACGCCGGGCTGCTGCCCGCGTTCAAGGAGACCGTGGAGGAGCTGTTCGTCCGCGGCCTGGTGAAGGCGGTCTTCGCCACCGAGACGCTGGCGCTGGGCATCAACATGCCCGCCCGCACGGTGGTGCTGGAGAAGCTGGTCAAGTACAACGGCGAGGCGCACGTCGACCTCACGCCGGGGGAGTACACCCAGCTCACCGGGCGCGCCGGGCGGCGGGGCATCGACATCGAGGGCCACGCGGTCGTGGTGTGGCAGCCCGGCATCGACCCCAAGCAGGTCGGCGGGCTGGCCTCCACCCGCACCTACCCGCTGCGCTCGTCGTTCCGGCCCGCCTACAACATGGCGGTGAACCTGGTGCAGCGCCTGGGCGTGGTGCAGTCCAGGGAGATGCTGGAGCAGTCCTTCGCGCAGTTCCAGGCCGACCGCTCGGTGGTCGGCGTCGCCCGCAAGATCGAGCGCAACCGCGAGGCGCTCGGCGGTTACGAGGAGGCCATGAGCTGCCACCTCGGTGACTTCGCCGA
This sequence comes from Allokutzneria albata, assembly GCF_900103775.1. Taxonomy (GTDB): domain Bacteria; phylum Actinomycetota; class Actinomycetes; order Mycobacteriales; family Pseudonocardiaceae; genus Allokutzneria; species Allokutzneria albata. Next base: position 384,855 of record NZ_LT629701.1, read on the forward strand.
GTACGCGGCCCTGCGCAGGCAGATCTCCACCAGGGAGAAGGCGCTGGCCAAGCAGAACAGCTCGGCCAAGCGCGCGGAGGTGGAGACCTCGCTGGAGCGGCTGCGCAAGGGCGATGTGATCGCCGTGCCGACCGGGCGGCGCAGCGGGCTGGCCATCGTCATCGACCCCGGGCTGGACCAGCGCGGGGAGACCCGGCCGCTGGTGGTCAACGAGGACCGGTGGGCCGGGCGGCTGTCCGCGGCCGACTTCCCCGCGCCGGTGGAGGCGCTGGGCCAGGTGCGGCTGCCGAAGCAGGTCGACGTGCGCTCGCCCAAGTCGCGCCGCGATCTCGCCTCCACCCTGCGCGCCACCGGGATCAGCGTGCCGACCCGGCCCGGGCGCAAGCGGACCGGGCTGGACGAGGACGCCGAGCTGTCCGCGCTGCGCCGGGCCCTGCGCGCGCACCCCTGCCACGGCTGCGACAAGCGCGAGGAGCACGCCCGCTGGGGAGAACGGCACCAGCGGCTGACCGCCGAGACCGAGCAGCTGGAACGCAAGGTCGCCGGGACGACGCACTCCCTCGCCCGCGCCTTCGACCGGATCAGGGCGCTGCTGCGGGAGCGCGGCTACCTCGACGGCGACGGCGAGCACGAGCAGGTCACCGAGCACGGCCGCAGGCTGACCCGGCTCTACAGCGAGTCGGACCTGCTCGCGGCGGAGTGCCTGCGGCACGGGGTGTGGCGCGGTCTCGGCGCGCCGGAGCTGGCCGCGGTCATCTCCGCGCTGGTCTTCGAGGCGCGGCGGGACCCGCTCGGCGCGCCGCGCGTCCCGGCGGGACCGGTCACCGAGGCACTGGCCGCGACGGTGCGCCTGTGGGCCGACCTGGAGGACGACGAGCGCCGGTTCCGGCTGCAGAACCGCACCAGGGAACCCGACATCGGCTTCGCCTGGCCGATCTTCCGCTGGGCCAGGGGGGAATCGCTGGAAAAGGTGCTCACCGCGGCCGAGACCAACGGCCAGGAGCTCTCCGCGGGCGACTTCGTCCGGTGGTGCCGCCAGGTGATCGACCTGCTCGAACAGGTGCGGGACGTGGTAGGCCGGGCCGATCCGGTCGGTGCGACCGCGGCGAAGGCGGCCACCTCGCTGCGCAGGGGCGTGGTGGCGATGGGCACCCTGTGAGGCCGGTCCGGCGGAAGGGCGCGACACTGTTGCGAACCAATTCGCCGGTCCGCTGCGAAATGACGGCGCGGCTGTGGTTGGATCGCGCCCAGCGACGCTCAGCCGACTAGACGCTCAGCCGACCAGCTGTGCCGGGCGCGCGAAGTCGTCCATGGCGCGACCTCGATTCCGGAGGCGAAGAGAGAATGACCAGCCCCTACGGCCCGCCCGGAGGGAACGACCCCAACCAGCAGCAGTGGGGTCAGCAGCCCTACGGCGGGGGGTACGGCCAGCAGGGCACCCCGTCCGGCGGTTTCCCCCAGCAGCCCGGCCAGCAGCCCCCGTACGACCCGAACCAGGGCCAGTTCGGTCAGCAGCCCCCTCATCCCGGCCAGCCGCAGCAGCCCGGTGGCTTCCCGCCGCCCGGCTACCCGCAGCAGCCCGGCCAGCCCGGTCAGCCCGGTCAGTTCGGCCAGCAGCCCGGTCAGCCGCAGCCCGGTCAGTACCCCGGGCAGCAGCCCGGTCAGTTCGGCCAGCCGGGGCAGCAGGGCCAGCCCGGTCAGTTCGGGCAGAACCCCTACGGCGCGCCGCAGCCGGAGAAGAAGAAGTCCAAGACGCCGCTGATCATCGGCGTGGTCGCGATCGTGGTGCTGGCCGCGGTCGGCGTCACCGGCTTCGTCACCCCGGGCTTCTTCGTGAGCAAGGTCTTCGACAACACGGCGATGCAGAACGACGTGAAGAAGATGCTCACCGAGCGCTACGGCCAGACCAAGACCGAGTCGGTCACCTGCCCGTCGGGCCAGAAGGTCGCGGTCAACGCCTCCTTCGAGTGCAAGGCCAAGATCGACGGCAAGGACAAGGTCATCCCGATCACGGTGAAGACCGCCGAGGGGCGCTACGAGGTCGGCTACCCCAAGTAGCACAACGGCATGGGCGGGGCGATCGGTTAACCGGTCGCCCCGTTCGCCCTTTCCGGGGAGGATCACCGCGTGAGCGACTACCGGATCCGGGTGCTGGACGAGGACGAGAAGCGCGCCGCGCAGGACCTCTTCCTCGGCAGCCTGCACGCCGCCCCCGTCACCGACGAGATGTGGGAGTACAGCAGCGCGGGTTACCCGGCCGAGCGCTGCTTCGGCGCCTTCCGCGAGGGCCGCATCGTCGGCAGCGCCCAGTCCTTCGCCGCGACCATGGCCGTGCCCGGGGGCGCGGTGCTCCCGCTCGCGGCCGTGAGCCGGGTGGGTGTGCGCGCCGACCACACCCGGCGCGGTGTGATGACCGAGCTGATGCGCGCGCAGCTGCGTGAGCTGGGTGAGCCACTGGCCTCGCTGCACGCGACCGAGCCGGTGATCTACGGCCGGTTCGGCTACGGCGTGGCCTGCCGGGGGCGCACGGTGGAGGTGGAGGCGACGAGGGGCCGTGCGGTGCCCCCGCTGCCCGGCGACGGCGAGATCCGGTTGCTGGAGACCGACGAGCTGGCGGTGGAGCTGCCGAAGATCTACGAGCGGATCGGGCTGCACCGCCCCGGGATGATGAGCCGTCCCCGCGGCTGGTGGCGGATGGTGGTGGAGCGCAGGCTCGCGCAGAAGGACCACCTGGTCGCGGCTGTCCACAGTGGACCGGACGGGGACGACGGGTTCGCGCTCTACGAGGCCACCACGGTGAACATCTCGCCGGACCAGCGGGAGCGCCGCCTCGACGTGCACGACATGCACGGCGCGTCGCTCGGGGTCGTGCTCGACCTGTGGCGCTTCCTGCTCGGCGCCGACCTGGTCCGCTGGGTGCGGGCGTGGGGGCGGCCGCTGGACGAGCACGTCGAGCTGATCGTGCCGAACCGGGGCGACTGCCGGACGATCGAGCTCACGGACGAGACCTGGCTGCGGCTGGTGGACGTGCCCACCGCGCTCGCCGCGCGCACCTACGGCCCGGCCCGGCCGGTCGTCGTCGAGGTGCACGACCGCTTCCTGCCGGAGAACTCCGGGCGCTACCGCGTCGGTCCGGACGGGGTGCGGCGCACGGACGCCTCCGCCGACCTGGAGCTGCCGGTCGACTCCCTGGCCATGCTCTACCTGGGCGACATCTCCGCCTCCGCGCTGGCCGCGACGGGCAGGCTCACCGTGCGCGAGGCGTCCGCGCTCACCCGGGCCGACCGCCTCTTCACCACCGACCGCCCACCCAACTCCGGCACCTTCTTCTGAGCCGGCTTCGCTCAGGAGAGTGCGGCGACGAGACGGTCCACGGAGCGGCTGAGGCCCCACTTCTCCTGGAGCGCGCGGACGCGGTCCGGGTCGGCGGGGGCGTTCGGCAGCACGTCGTCGCGGTCCAGGCTGACTGGGGCGTCGACGGCGACGCGGACCACCCGGGGGGCCACGGCGAGGTAGTCGCGGGCCGCCTCCAGCTTGCCGCGTGAGCGCGCCGGGATGCGGGTGTCGGCCGGATCGTCGAGCGCGGCGAGCATGTCCTCCACCGAGCCCACCGCGGTGACCAGGCCGGCCGCGGTCTTCTCGCCGATGCCCGCGACGCCGGGCAGGCCGTCGGAGGGGTCGCCGCGCAGCGCGGCCATGTCCGCGTACGCCGGGCCCGCCCGGTCCACCGGAAGGCCGTAGCGCGCGGCCAGCTCCACCGGGCCGTAGATCTCCGCCTTCGCGATGCCCTTGCCGGTGTACATCACCCGCACCGGGGTCGGCTCCTCGCGGACGAGCTGGAACAGGTCGCGGTCGCCGGTCACCACCTCCACCGGATCGCGGTCCTCGGCCGTGGCCAGCGCGCCGATCACGTCGTCGGCCTCGTAGCCCGCCGCCTCCGCGGTGGCGATGCCCAGCGCGTCCAGCAGCTCCAGGATCACCGGGACCTGCGGGGTGAGGGTGTCCGGTACCTCCTCGGCGTCGGCCCCGGGACCGGTCGCCGCCTCCGCGACGCGGTGCGCCTTGTAGGAGGGCAGCGCCTCGACCCGGAAGGCGGGCCGCCAGTCCGCGTCCAGGCAGGCCACCAGCCGGGACGGCCGCCGGTCGGTGATGATCTTGGCGACCATGTCGGCGAAGCCGCGCACGGCGTTGACCGGGGTGCCGTCCGGCGCCGTCATCGACTCGGGCAGCGCGTAGAAGGCACGGAACCACAGGCTCGCGGAGTCGAGCAGCACCAGCGGAGTCGTCACGGCGCACAGCCTGCCACCGCCCCCTGACACCCGCTCGTGAGGGAGGTCTCCTTGCGCGTTTTACAATATGGTCATATTGTAAAAACATGCCCAAGGTGATCGACCACGAACTCCGGCGCAGGCAGGTGGTGGACGCGCTGCTGCGGCTCACCGCCGAGCGCGGGCTGGACGAGGTCAGCGTCGCCAAGGTGGCCGCGGCCGCCGGGGTGTCGGTCGGCCTGGTGCAGCACTACTTCGCGAACAAGGACGAGATGCTGCTGCTGGCCTTCCACACCATCGACGAGCGCTTCGACGAGCGCCTGCGGGCGTGGCTGGAGACCGCAGGCGGCGCGCCGGAGGACGTGCCCGTGCGGTCGCTGGTCCGCGAGGTGCTGCTGCAGCTGATGCCGCTGGACCAGGAGCGGGCCGACGAGGTGCGGGTCTGGCTGGCCTTCTGCGCGCGCAGCGTGGGCACGCCGCAGCTGGCCAAGGTCTACGAGACGGCCATGCTGCGGCGCGTGGAACAGATGTCCGACGCCGTGCGGCGCGGACAGGAGGCCGGGGAGATCCCAGCGGGCCTCGATCCCTCCGCCGAGGCGCTGCAGCTGCTCGCCTTCGCCGAGGGGCTGGCCCAGCAGGCGTTGCTCGCCTCCGGGCACATCGCGGCCGAACTGGTCGTCGACGCGGTCGACGTGCAGCTCGGGCGCGTGTTCTTGTCGTCAGTCACAGGGGAGAACGCATGATCTACGCGGCCATCATCGGAGCCGAGATCGGGTTCTGGTTATTCATCGCGCTCGGCCTGATTTCCCGCTACGTCCTGAAGAAGCCGAAGCTCGGCGTCTTCTTCCTGATCTGCACCCCGCTGACGGACCTGTTCCTGCTGGCCGTCGCGGGCTACGACCTGGCGGCGGGCGGCAAGGCCGAGTTCCACCACGCGATCGCCGCGCTCTACCTCGGCATCTCGGTGGTCTTCGGGCACCGGATGATCCGCTGGGCCGACGAGCGGGTGAACCACCGCTTCGCGGGCGGCCCGCCGCCGCGCAGGAAGCCGCAGTACGGCCGCGAGCACGCGCGGTACGAGCGCCGCGGGTGGTTCCAGCACCTGGGTGCCTGGGCGCTGGGCTGCAGCCTGCTCGTCGGCGGCCTGTGGCTGGCCGACTGGGACCTGGCCCGGGCCGACGCGCTGGTCCAGGTCGCCAGGATCTGGACGATCGTGATGCTCGCCGACGGCGTCTTCTCGCTCTCCTACACCTTCAAGCCCAAGCCCGAGCCGAGCAGGCCGGAGGTCTCGCTCTCCCGCCGCTAGCGCCGCGAACGCCGCCAACCGCCCCCGACCCACCGAGCTCGACGGGTCGGGGGCGGTTGGCGACCGCGGGGACGGTTGGGACGGTGAGGACGTACCAACCTGGACGGGTCTGGACAGGGCCACTCGGTCGTGTGCTCTCGTCCGCGCCGTGTAACCAAGAGGCGGACGAGAGCTATCTGGCGGGTTGGCAACTACTCTGATCGGATTACTACGGTTACGACTACCGATCGCTTTCGGTAACTGATTTGCCAAGAACCCATTGCAAAGGCTCCTTGGCGAACTAGCTTTCCGCGGGTGCCGACAACGACCGATTCCACGCGGCAGGGGCAGCCACTCGACGCCCGCAGCCTCCGGGGGCTCGCGCATCCGCTGCGCCTGCGCATCCTGGGGCTGCTCCGCGAGGACGGCCCGGCCACCGCGTCGGGGCTCGCCGCCCGTCTCGGCGAGAGCTCCGGCAGCACCAGCTGGCACCTGCGCCAGCTGGCCGAGTACGGGTTCATCGAGGAGGACCCGGACCGCGGCAACCGGCGCGACCGCTGGTGGCGCGCCCGCCACGAGGTGACCGTCTTCGACAAGGCGCAGTTCCTCGACGACCCCGACTCCTGGGGCGCGTTGCAGGTGCTGATGCACGAGGTGGTCAACCGCGACTTCGGCCATGCCGCCGCGTTCGTCGCCGCCGTGGAGTCCTGGCGCCGCGAATGGGTGTGCGCCGCGACCCTGTCCGACTGGGACCTGCGGCTCACCGCACCGGAACTGACCCGGCTCGTCGAGGAGCTGGGTGCCGTCATCGAGCGCTACCGCAGGCCACGGGCCGAGGGGGACGAGGCGGTCCGGGTGCAGCTGCAGGCGTTTCCCCGCAACCGCCATGAGGAGCAGCAGCCTTGACCCTTGCCGAACCCGCCCCGCTGCCGCGAGCCGGAGTCCGGGCGTTCCCGGCACCGGCCCCCGTGCGGACCAGGGGGCCGCTCGCCGCGGTGCTCGTCGCGAACGCGGTGTCCGGGTGCGGGACGACCATGACCCTGATGGCCATCCCGTGGTTCGTGCTCCAGACGACCGGAAGCGCCACCCAGACCGGCCTGGTCGGGGCGATCGAGGCGGTCGGCCTCGTGCTGTCCTCGGTGCTGGGCGGCCCCCTGGTCGGCCGGTTCGGCGCCAAGCGGGTGAGCATGCTCTCCGACCTGGTCGCCGCGGTCGCGGTCGGGTCGATCCCGTTGCTGCACGCCACGAACGGGCTGCCGTTCTGGCAACTGGTGGTGCTGGCCATGGTGCTCGGCCTGAGCCGGGCGCCGGGGGACACCGCGCGCTACAGCATGCTGCCGCGGCTGACCGAACTCGCCGGGACCACCGTGGAGCGCGCGGCCAGCGGCTACGACGGCGCGGGCCGGGCGACCAGGATGCTGGGCGGTCCGCTCGCCGGATCGCTGATCGCGCTGACCGGTCCGCCGCAGGTGCTGGTGATCGACGCGGTGACGTTCCTGTTCTCCGCACTGGTGATCGCCGCCGGCGTGCGGCACATGGACGCCGAGGCGATCGAGCGCAGGCACTACCTCAGCGAGCTGCGCGAGGGCCTGTCGTACCTGCGCTCGGACCGGCTGATCGCCGCCATCGCCGGGATGATCGCCGTGACCAACGCGCTGGACAGCGCCACGATCACGGTGCTCATGCCGTCCTACGCCCGCGACGTGCTGCACAGCAGCGTGGCGCTCGGCATGATCATCGGCGTCTTCGGCGCGTGCGCGCTCACCGGAACCCTGGTCTACGGCTGGATCGGGCACCGCATCCACCACCGCAGGCTGCTGTTCACCACGGCCTTCATCCTCGTGGGACCCGTGCGGTTGCTGATCTACACCGTGGACCCGGGGCTGCCCGCGATCCTGCTCGTGGTCGCGGTCGCCGGGTTCGCGGCGGGCTCGATCAACCCGCTGCTCGCGGTGGTGGAGTACGGGCGCATCCCGGTGCGCATCCGCAGCACGGTGATCGGCGCGATCGGCGCCTGCGCCCTGGTGGGCATGCCGCTGGGCTCCCTGCTGGGCGGGCTGGCCGTGGAGACCTGGGACGTGCACCTGACCTTCGCCGCGGGCGGGCTGATCTACCTCGCCGCGACGCTGTGCCCGTTGCTGTTCCCGATCTGGCGGCAGATGGACGCCCGCTACTAGTCCGTCGCGCACTGAATGAGTCATTGAGGTACTTGAACGCGCCGAATGACTCATTCAGCGCGTCAGGGGCCTCCGCCCGGATGTGTCCACAGTGGACGTACGGCGGTCAGCCGCGTTGGGAGAAGCGGCTGCCGCCGTACTTCTTGTGCACCGCCTGTTTCGACACGCCGAGCGCCTCGGCGATCAGCGCCCACGGCACGCCCCTGGTGCGGGCGCGCCGGACCTGGACCGCCTCGATGCGCTCGGCCTCGTGCCGGATCTCGGCGGCGGCGTGCAGGGCCTTCAGCGGGTCGTCGTCGCCCGCCTGCCCGACCAGCGTTGCCAACCTGTCGACCTCCATCCGCTCAACCTACGTCGTCCGCTCCCGTCAATCTAGGTTGACCGCAAAGGCGCGTCAACTTTGGTTGACTTCGACTAGTCTGGTGCGCATGTCCACGATCACCGGGACGCGTGACGTCCCAGCGCTTCGGGCCCGTCTGGGCCGGGCCGCGGAGGCCGCCGGGAAGGCCGGGGCCGACGCCCTGGTGATCTCCCCGGGCTCGGACCTGCGCTACCTGCTCGGCGTCGGCGGGGGTTCGCACGAGCGGCTGAGCTGCCTGGTGCTGCCCACCGGTGGCACGCCGGTGCTGCTGCTGCCCGCGCTGGAGGCGCCCGGCTACGCCCACCTGCCGCTGGCCGACCTCGGGGTCGAGCTGCGCACGTGGGTGGACGGCGAGGACCCGTTCCGGATGGTCGCCGACCACGTCCGCGGCGCGGAGGTCTTCGCGGTGTCGGACATGATGCCGGCGCTGCACGCCTTGCAGCTGCGCGACGCACTCGGCCCGGCGCGGCAGGACCTGGCCGGGCCGATCGTGCGGGAACTGCGGATGCGCAAGGACGCCGCGGAGATCGAGGCGCTGGCCGAGGCGGGCGCGGCGATCGACCGCGTGCACGCGCGGATGGGCGAGTGGTTGCGCGCCGGGCGCACCGAGGCGGAGGTCCGGGCGGAGATCGCCGAGGCGATCGTGGCCGAGGGGCACACCTCGGCCGAGTTCGTGATCGTCGGCTCCGGCCCCAACGGCGCGAGCCCGCACCACGAGGTCTCCGAGCGGGTCATCGAGCCCGGCGACGTCGTGGTGATCGACATCGGCGGGCCGATGCCCAGCGGCTACAACTCCGACTGCACGCGGGTGTACTCGATCGGCGAGCCCGGGCAGAGCGACGTCGCGGACACCTACGAGGTGCTCCGGCAGGCCCAGGCGGCCGCCGTGCGCGCGGTCCGGCCCGGTGCCACCGCGGAGTCCGTCGACGCGGCCGCGCGGTCGGTGATCGCCGCCGCCGGGTTCGGCGAGTACTTCGTGCACCGCACCGGCCACGGCATCGGGCTGGACGTGCACGAGGAGCCGTACGTGGTGGCGGGCAACGAGATCCCGCTCGAACCGGGCATGGCCTTCAGCGTCGAGCCCGGCATCTACCTGCCCGGCCGGTGGGGTGCGCGGATCGAGGACATCGTGGTGGTCACCGAGGACGGCGCCCTGTCGCTGAACAACCAGCCGCGCGAACTGGTGGTGCTATGAGTACCTCGCTGGAGGCCATCGACCGCGCGATCCTGCGCGAGCTGAGCGAGGACGGCCGGTGCAGCTTCACCGACCTCGCCGAGCGGGTCGGGCTGAGCGTGTCCGCCGTGCACCAGCGGGTCCGGCGGCTGGAGCAGCGCGGGGTGCTGCGCGGCTACCAGGGCAAGCTGGACTACGAGCAGGTCGGCCTGCCGCTGACGGCCTTCATCTCGGTGACGCCGATCGACCCGTCGGCGCCCGACGACTACCCGCAGCGGCTGGAGCACCTCCGGGAGATCGAGGCGTGCTACTCCGTCGCCGGTGACTACTCCTACATCCTGCTGGTGCGCGTCGCCCGGGCCACGGCGCTGGAGGACCTGCTGCGCCGCATCCGCGAGTCGGCCAACGTGTCCACCAAGACCACCGTGGTGCTCTCCACCCCGTACGAGGCCCGCCCTCCGGCCGTCTAGCCGAGGGCCGCGATGAGGCGGGCGGGAACCTCGGCGGGGTCGATCCGCCCCGCGTGGGCGGCGTGCAGCACCTGGAACGCCTGTTCGTAGAGGAAGTGCGGCAGCTCTTCGCCACGCACCAGGCGCTCGTGGCAGATGTCGTTGAAGTCGGTCATGTGCTTGCGCAGCACCTCGATCGGCGAGCCCTCGGGCACCGGCCACCGGTCCAGCAGCGCCGGGTACCCCTTGCGGTACTTGTCGTGCCCGGCCACGATCCGCGTGGCGTCGACGGTGTCGCTGTTCTGCTCGGGGACGCGGTGGTAGACCACGGTGGGCCGCGCGGTCGTCGCCGCGCGCCAGCCGTGGCCGTGCACCAGGCGCAGCAACAGTTCCCAGTCGACGAGCACCGGGATCGACGGGTCGAAGCGCGCGGCGGGGTCGTTGCGGCACACGATGGTCGACGTGGGGATGTAGTTGCCGACCAGCAGCAGTCCGGCGTCGAACTCCACGTCGAAGAAAGCCTTGGCGTGCAAGGGTTCCTCGCCGGGCTCGACGCGGCGGACGCTGGTCCGGCAGTAGGCGTAGACGAGGTCGGCCTCGCGCAGCGCCGCGACGGCGGACTCCAGGTGCCCCGGCAGGTAGAGATCGTCGTCGTCGAGGAAGGCCAGGTAGCGGCCGTCCGCGGCCTCGATACCGGAGTTGCGCGCGCCGGCGTGCCCGTGCGAGGTGGGCGACTCGATCAGCTTGACCTCGTCCAGCCCGGCGTTCTCCACGACGTCCTCGACGCTCGCGCCGCCGTCGTTGACCACGACCACCTCGACCCGGTGCGGGGAGCCGGGATCGCACAGCGTCTGCGCCGCAACGCTTTCCAGTGCCGCGGCGAGCCGGTCCTGGCGGTCCTTCGTGGGCACGATCACGCTCACCAGCGGTTCCATGATCATGACCGTAGTGCGGTGGCCGGGTGCCCAGAACCCGCAGACGGACCGTTCCGTAGGGCAAAACCTTTAGCCCGACGCGCGTTTGAGGGCCGCTTCGCCGGTGACGAGGTCCAGATCACCGGTGGGGGAGGGGACGCAGGCGCCGATGCGCTCCGGCGTGCGGAGGAAACGGCCCAGGCAGCGGCCGATCTGCTCGTGACCGTTGCCGTTGGGGTGGAAGGACTCCTGCATCGCGTGCCGCGCGCGGTTCTCGTGCCGGAGGTCGCCCCAGTTCACCGTGAGCCGGGTGAACCACTCCGACTTCCCCTCCTCCGCCGAGGAGCACGCCTCGTGGCCGATCCCCGCGTCGGCGAGGTCGAGGAAGCGGGCGCCCGCGCTGTCGGCGGCGCGGCGCAGGCCGTCGGAGAGCTGGTAGACCGCCTTGGTCCGGACCCACTGCAGGTCCTCCAGGCGGAACGGGCAGCCCGCCAGGCTCTGCAGCCCGGACAGCAGGTTGGGGCCGACCGGTGCGGCGTAGGACTGGACGACCAGCGAGTAGGAGTCGTCCCGGTAGCCCGCCTTGCGCATCGCGGTGCGGATGTCGGCGAGGGCCGTGCCGACCTTGGGGACCATCCGGTCGACCCGCTTCGGCCAGTCCTCGGTGAGGTTCGCCGCACAGCCCGCCGGGCGGCCCAGCAGCCAGGCCCCGGCGCAGTCGGTCACCGTGCGGGCGAAGCCGGGATCGTCGTTGGCGCCCATCTGCACGACCACCGTGGTGACCCGGAACAGGCGGGCCAGCTCGGCAAGGCGCTGCGCCTGGGAGCGTTCGGTGTGGTGGATGGTGTCGGTCAGGCCGACATCGCGGGCGATCGCGCCGGAGCAGGCGAGGTTGATCGTGGTGATCGCCTTGGTCATCGCGGTGTGGTGCACCAGTGCCCGGTTGGAGCGGTGGCACCAGTTGCCGTTCTCGCCGTTCGTGCCGGGCTCGTAGTCGCCGACGCCCTCGCCGGACATCGAGCTGTCACCGAGGGCCACCACCGCGTGCGGGGCCTCCGCGGGCGGGCCGGGCGCGACGGGGGCGCGGCCATCGGCCGTCAGCACGCTCGCCCCGATGATCGGCACCGCGAGCGTGAACAGGACCAGCCGCAGCGGGCGGAAGCGGTCTCGGGCGCGCATCGCGTCGAGTCTATCGAGGCGAGCGGCGCGGGAGACTCAGCGTTTCGAGTGCTTCAGGTCGGCCGGTTCGGGTCAGGACGCTTCGCGGTGCCGGTGGCCGGAGGTCTCCGCCTCGGCCTCGGCGGGCTCGTCGGTGCTCGCGGTGATGCCCTTGAAGATCTCGTCGACCAGTTCGTCGTAGATCGGTGTGGCTGCTGCCTGATCCATGGGGTCCCCCTATTGGTCTAATCGGAACCTGGGAAGGCTAACTCAGAGTTCCGGCGATCGCATGTCCTTGATGTCGATGCGATCTTCGTCACTCGCGGTTATCGGCGGGCGGTGAGCGGGCCGCCACGCCATGTGTTGCCGGGACTGGGAAAACTACGGGGAGAAATCAATTCCCGGTTCCTCCCTTGGGTTCCGGAAGAACGGAAACATGCATGTCATGGCCCTGTTGGAAGATCAGAGCCGAAACCGGCGCCCCGCCCTGCCGGAATGGTCCGCCGGCCGTCGATCACCGCATCGTCGTTCTTCGCCGTCGACCGGGCGAGCTCCTGCCGCCGGGTCCCTCTCACTGAGGACGCCGGATCCCGCGCGTCCACTGTGGACGGTGGGGCTTCGGCGCGGCTCGAAGTCCGGGCGCACACGCCACTCCCGTCCCTAGCATCAGTCCCATGGTGACCCGCCCGATGATCATCGCCCTCGCCGCGGCCCTCGCCCTCACCGCGCCGGCCGAGGGCAACGCGCAAACGCCGCCGCTGCAGTACAACCACGCGTACGCGGTGGTCGACCGCGAGACCGCCGACGCGGTCGAGAAATCCCCCTATTTGCGGGACTTCGCCAATGTCGAGGTCCGCACCAGCAGCGGCGGGGGACTGACGTGGACGGGCCGCTACCTCTACGGGCGCGAGACGTACCTGGAGCTGTTCGGCGTCGGCGACCTGCCCGGCAAGGACGGGGAGTTCGGCTCGGCCGGGCTGGCGATCTCGGCTGACCGCGCCGGGGACCTGGCGAAGGTGGACAAGCAGCTGAAGAAGCCCGTCAAGTACCGCCAGACGCGCGACTTCGGCGACGGTGTGCCCGTGCCGTGGTTCGACACCACCCGCACCGCCGACAAGTACACCGCCTTCGACCCGTGGGCGATGGAGTACCTGCCGGAGTACTTCGCCGACCCGCGCAGCAAGACCGAGCCCGCGAGCCACCCCGGCGATGTCAGCCGCGAGCGCTACCTGTCCGACGGCTACCGGACCCGTGTGATGCGGGATGTGGCAGGCGTGCACATGGCGGTCACCAAGGAAGATCTCGCGATCGCGGTGCCGTTGTTCCGGGCGGGCGGCTGCGCGGTGCAGACCGTGCCCGGCGGCGTGGTCACCCGGTGCGGTGCGACCACGATCCGGCTCGACTCGGTTCCGCGTGCGCGCGCGGGCCTGCGCCAGGTCGATTTCGTCCTCAACAAGGCGGTGGACCGGCACGAGGAGAAGATCGGCCTGTCGAAGCTCGTCGTCGGTCCGGGCGCTCGCGCTGTCTGGACCTTCAACGCTCCCTAGCGGGTCAGGTCACCGGCGGTGACACGGCCCTCGACCAGCCGAAGCCGCCGGTGCGCCGCCTCGTGGACCTCCTCGTCGTGGGAGGCCACGAGCACCGCGGCGCCCTCATCGGCGGCGCGGCGCAGGAGCCCGAGCACCAGGGGCACGGTCGCGTGGTCGAGGTGCGCGGTCGGCTCATCGGCCAGCAACAGGCGCGGACGGGGCGCGAGGGCTCGGGCGAGCGCCGCGCGCTGCCGCTGCCCGAACGACAGCTCGGTGGGGTAGCGGTCGCCGAGCGCGCCGATGCCGAGCTCGTCGAGCAGGGCCTGGACGCGAGCAGTGGGCTCCTCGCCGCGCAGGCGCAAGGGGAGCGCGACGTTCTCCGCCACCGTCAGCTCGTCGGCGAGGCCCATGACCTGGGGCAGCACCGCGCAATCCGACCAGGAGGGGTGCTCGGTCATCGGCTCGCCGAGCAGCAGCACGTCGCCGGAGTCGGCGGTGTCGAAGCCGCTCAGCACGGCGAACAGCGCGCTCTTGCCGGAGCCGGAGGGGCCGGCCAGCGTCACGAACTCGCCCGCGGACACCTCCAGGTCGACGCCGCTGAGCACTTCGACCGTGCCGAACGAGCGGCGGACGTCGTGCGCGCGCAGGACTGCCCTCATCGTTGGATCCTCCCGTCGCGCAGGCGCACCACCGGCTCGCCCAGCTCGATCAGCCGGTCGTCGTGCGAGGCGGCCACCACGGTCACGTCCCAGGTTGCCAGCTCGGCGAGGGTTTCCAGCACCAGCGTCGCCGAACGGGCGTCCAGCTGCGAGGTCGGCTCGTCGGCCAGCACCACCTCCGCCCCCGTCGCCAGTGCGCACGCGAAGGCCAGCCGTTGCTGCTGACCGCCGGAGAGCGCGCTGATCCGCCAGTCCTCGGTGCCCGGCAGGCCCAGGCGCGCCAGCAGGTCCGGTTGCGGGGCCGAGCGCCCGGCGAGCTGCGCTGCGGCGCGCAGGTTCTCGCCGACGGTGAGGTAGTCGAACAGGTTCTCCGCCGGGTTCTGGAAGATCATCACGACGCGGTTCCTGCGCAGCTTCCGCAGCCTGCGGTGGGCCAGTCCGGTCACCGCCGCGCCGCCGTAGAACACCGTTCCCCCGGTCGGCTGCTCCACCAGGCCGAGCAGGCGCAACAGCGTGGACTTCCCCGAACCGGACGGCCCGGCGAGCACGGTCAGCCCGCGCTCGGGAACCGTCAGGTGCACGTCGTCCAACGCGGTGACGGGGCCGGACGGGGTCGGGTAGTCCACCCGGACGCCACGCAGTTCCAGGACGTTGTCAGCCACGCAGCAGCTCCCCGGCTCGTGCGGTTCGGGCCGCCCGCACCGCGATCGCACCCGCCAGCACCACGACCGCCGCGGCGGCGAGCGTGGTCAGCAGCACGAACGGGACCGGGTTCGGGACGGCGGGCAAGGGCGCCAGCCGGGGCGCGGGGTCGAGCCGCGCCGCGGAGAGGGCCGCGCTGATCACTCCGGTCGCCGTGCCGACGACGGTGGCCAGCGCCGCGATCACGCCCAGCTCCACGAGATGACTGGACACCAGGGTTCGCCGCCGCAGCCCCATCCGCGTCGCCAGCGCGGTGAACAGGGCGTTCTGCCGCCTGCGCACTTCGACGGAGAGCAGCAGCGAGCAGGCCGCCAGCACCGCGAGGACCGCGCCGAGCGCGGTGATGAACGAGAACGTCCAACCGACCACGTAGAACGGCAACGCGTCGATCACCTTGGTCCGGCTCTGGGGGTTGAAGTAGCGGATCCCGCCCGCCGTGAGCCGCGCGGTGAACTGGTTGATGTCGGTGGACGTGCTCCACAACCGCCACGCGGCCGCGTCGTAGGCGTTCGGCAACGCCTCGCGCGCGATCACGTATCCCTTGTCGACCCCGAATCCGGGGAACTGCGGCACCGAAGCCACGGTGCGGAGCTTGACCCCGTTCACCGGCTCCCACTGGCCCTCGGGCGTCGTGCCGACCCGGAGCGCGGGAGCCGTTCCGGACGCGTCGCGCGGGCCGAGCTTGGTGAGCGCGTTGCCGATGTCGGTCGACGACAAGGACCACGCGACGCGTTCGAAGCTCGCGCGGTCGACCACGAGCACGCGGACCTGGTTGCCGTTGACCAGGCCGGGTGCGTCGCCGACCAGGGTGGTCGTGGAACGCAGTTCCTCAGGAATCCGGACCTTGCCCTCGGCAACCGCGAGCGGCAGCTGCACCGCGGTGTTCGCGCCGACGATCATGCCGGACTTGTCGTCGAGGGCGTTCTGCTGCGCGCTCGCGACGCCGTAGCCGACCGCTACCGTGCCCACCGCCAGTGCGGCCACGGTCAGCACGCCGGTCGCGGTGGTCCTGGAGATCGCCAGCCGTCGCACCGCGAGCTGCACTGACGGCCAGGACCACACGTGCAGCCGGTGCGAAGCGCCGAGGGAGACACCGAGCACGCGCGAGATCAGCCCGGCCGCGGTCAGCACCACGAGCAGCGGGAAGGCCAATGCGATCGGGTCGATCCGCGGCAGGACCTCGCCGCGCTGCACGGTGAGCGCACCGTTGAGCAGCCGGGTCCACGACCACACCGCGAGCGCGGATGTGCCCATTTCCCAAGGGATCCAGCGCAGAACGCGGCGGTTCCTCGGCTTGGCCTGGAAGGTGTGGCGCACGTGAACGGCGGTGGTGGCTCCCACCACGAGCACCGCGACACCGAGCACCGCGGCGACGATCGCGGCGGTGAGGCCGAACGTGCCAGGCTCCAACGCGGTACTGGGTGCGAACAACGGCAGTGCGAGTCGGCCCAATCCGACACCGGCGGCGCCGCCGAGCACGAACGGCACGACCAGTTCCAGCACGGCTTTGCCGCCCAGTGCGGCGGGGGAGACTCCGCGCACCCACAGCAGCCGGACCTCGGCGCGGCGGCGCTGACACCACTGGATGGCGACCGCGCCGACCGCGACCATGCCGACCAGGACGGTGACAGCCGTCAGCGGCAGCACCGCGAGCAGCACGCTCGTCCTGGCCTGCTCGGAGAGTTCGATGCCGCGGCGCAGCAACTCGCTCCGGGTGAACTGGCCCCCCAGACCGTTCATGTCGTTCAGCAGCGCGGTCGAGCGCCTGGACAGCTCGTGGGCCTCGCTGAGCGTCGTCGGGAGCTGGTGCGGGAAGCGCAGGGTGACCGTGTAGTGGGCGGGCATCCTCGTCATGAGCTGGTCGAACTCGGCGCGGTCGGGCAGGAACCCCAGTGCGGCCGTTCTGCCTTCCCCGGCAAGGGGATTGGCCACGACGTAGCGTTCCTCGCTGCACCACCAGTTCCCGCTCGGCGCCGCGACGTCCTCGAAGATCGTGGTCACCGGCGGGAGCAGCCCGCTGAGCCCCCGGTCGCCGAGCTTCACCGCGCCCGCCTCGGCGATGCTCCTGGGCAGCCACAGCCCGGAGCGCTCGCCACCGGAGATGACCTTGACGTGGTCGGCGGCACCCTCGCGGTGGCCGAGCCGCAGCCACGGGGTCTTGCCGTTGAAGTCCATCCGCGCCACCGCCGTGTAGCGCCCGGCGAGCACGCCGTCGAAACCGTTGCGCGCCGCGGCCTCCGCTCCGGTCCGCACCGCCTGCTCCACCTGTGACGGGTGCAGGCGTTCACCGTCGAGCGTGGGCGTGACGATCATCGGGCAACCGCGGCCGGTCTGGTAGGCGACGGCGGCCGAACCGCTGGCGACCGTGTGGCTGATCGCGGCCGTGACCACGAACGCGAGCACGAGACCGGCCAGCGCCGCGACGAGCACGGTCGAGACGCTGGCGAGCGCGGCGCGGGGCGCACGGGTCCATGGGAGGCGCATGTGCGGACACTACCTGCGAAAACGCGCCACGGGGAGGGAATGGGCAACTCGGGCCGTCCGTCGCAACGCCCGCTGCGCCACCCGGAGTGCGACGGTCGGCGCAGCGCCCGGTATTGATAGTGGATCACCACACCTGCGGGAGGAGAGGCGTGGCGGGCGGATACGCGGTGCTCGACGTGGAGACCACGGGCCTGTCCTCGGGATGGCACGACCGGGTCGTCGAGATCGGCGTGGTGCTGCTCGACCGGGACGGGGCGGTCACGGGGGACTGGTGCACGCTCGTCAACCCCGGCCGGGACCTGGGGCCGCAGCACATCCACGGCATCACGGCCGCCGAAGTGCGCAGGGCGCCCGCCTTCCCGGAGATCGCCGCAGAGCTGGCCGGGCTGCTCGCCGGGCGGGTGATCGTCGCGCACAACCTCGCCTTCGACGCGCGCTTCGTCGCCGCGGAGTTCGCCAGGGCGGGCATGGGTGTGCCGGTGCGCTCGGACCTCGGTCTGTGCACGATGGAGCTGTCGAAGAGCTACTTGAAGACCTCGTCGCGCTCGCTCGCGGCCTGCTGCGCGGTGGCCGGGATTCCCCTGCAGCGCGCGCACTCCGCCCTCGACGACGCTTACGCGGCGGCCGGGCTGATGGTGACCTACCTCGGGTTGGAGGCGGCGCGGCCGGAGCCGTGGGCGGAGCTGGTGGACGGCGCGCTGGTCCGGCCCTGGCCGTTGAGCCCCGGCGGTCCGGCCGTGCCGACCGTGCGCAGGGGGACGACGGAGACCGGGCTGTTCGTCGAGCGCATACCGCGTTCGTACGACGCAGTGGCAGTGTTGTCTGAAGTGGACGGTTATCTCGAGGTGCTGGACCGGACGCTGATCGACCGCGTGCTCAGCGCCAGCGAACAGGACGAACTGGTGGAAGCGGCGACGGTGCGCGGGATCGACCGCGCGATGGCCGATGCGCTGCACCGCAGGTATCTCGCCGAGTTCGCGCCGCCGAGCCCGGCTGATCGCGCGGCCGTCGCCGACCTGCTCGGGCTGCCCGCGGAACTGGCCGACCGTCCCGCCGAGCGCGCCGTTTGGGGAACGTTCGCGCTCCGGCCGGGCGACCGGATCACCTTCACCGGCGAGACGGTCAAGCCGCGCGAGCTGTGGCAGGACGAGGCTCGCTCCGCCGGGCTCGTGGTGTCCCCGCCGAACATCTGCAAGTGGACCAGGGTGCTCGTCGCGGCCGACCCGGACTCGTTGTCCGCCAAGGCCCGCAAGGCGCGGGACTACCGCGTTCCCGTGGTCGTCGAGGACGGGTTCGCGCGGCTGCTCGCGGAGATGCCCCGTACCGGCTGAGTCCGGGAGGGGTCCCGGGATCAGCCGTCATCCTCCAGGACCATGAGGTCGGAGCGGGTGAGGCTCGGTGTGCGCACGATCAGCTCGGTGAGCAGGTTGTGGCTGAGCAGGTTGCCGATCGGCTGCGGCAGGTCGGCCTCGACGAGCCCGAACACGCCCTTGCGGGACAGCCGCAGGCGCACGGCCTCCACCACGCGGTCCATCTTCCGCACGTTCCAGTCGTCCTCGGGCCGCAGCTCGGCGAGCTGGGTCGCGGCCTGGTTGCGGGCGATCGGCTGGGCGTGCGGGTTGTTCCGCAGGTACTCCTGGCCGAGCACGGTCAGCACGAGGCGTTCCCGGTCGGAGAGCGGCCAGACGTGCCCCGGCGCGGTGTGCTGGCCGAACAGCGGCGGCGGCAGTGCGCCGTCACCGCCGTTGACGAACAGCTCCACCACGTGGTGGCGGCCCGCCGGAGTGGTGATCAGCACCGAGGTCACCCCGGCGCGCAGCGGCACCGACTCGCCGTCGCCGCGCAGCACGTACCCGCCGACCTCGATGGGCAGCTTGCCGGTGTTGCTCAGGTACCACCAGCCCTGCCGGTGCACGAGCAGGCCGTGCTGCCTGCTGATCTTCTTGTCGTCCGCGCCGACCGTGACGTCGGCGGGCTTGTCCGGGTCCTCCGGGCGGCCCCGGCCGAACCGCACCCGCGCGCCCTCCACCGGTGCCGCCGCCGCGGCGCCCGCGACGGTCCGGACCACGAGGGCGCCGGGCAGGTTCCACGGCTTGCCCCGGGGCAGCTCGCCGGGTCCCTCGACGCGTGCGACGACGTTCATCCCCGAAATCCTACGAACCCAGGGACACCTTGTGCGCATGCGTTCGCTCGTCCTGCCGTCGCTGCTGCTCACGCTCGCCGCGTGCGGGACGCCTCCACCGCCCGCTCCTCCGGTCGTGCCGACGACGACGACCGTGGCCGTGACGACCGCGCCGTCGATCCCGGACCGACAGCCGCACACCTTGGTGCTCAACGCCACCGGGAGCGGCGACGCGATGCTGAACAAGATCAAGTACAGCATCGACGGGCAGGTGCAGGAGGAGGGCGAGACGACGCTGCCCTGGCGCAAGTCGCTCAGCGTGCCCGCGGACGGCCTGCCGCACTCGTGGGAGCTGTCGATCACCTACACCGCGGGCCGCAGCGCCAAGCTGGAGGTCTTCGCGCTCTACGACGGCAAGGAGGCCGGGCGCACCGCGGGCGGGGGCGGCGGCACCGGCAACACCAAGATGAAGGGCGGCGCGTCCATCGGCGGCAGGGTGAACGGCTGACCCGCGCTCACTCCTCCCTGCGGCGAGATCCGGGAACGAAGTGCTCGCCGTCGAAGACCATCTCGAACGGCGGACGTCGTTCGGCGGGCCGCCAGCCTGCGCGAAAGGCGTCCTGAATGGCACGGCGGACCTGCGTCTGCGTGGGCAGGAAGGCGTGGTGGTAGGGGTCGAGCACGAGAACCTGCCCGTCGGTGCCGACTTCCTTGACGCGGATCATCCGCGTTCGCCATTCCCAGTCGGCATCGAGGTGCCAGAGGAACGACTGGCCGTTGCGGAGCGAGACTCGACGGGTGTCCTTCTTCGGCCAGGTCATGGTGATCACTCCTCGGACGACCGCTAGATCGGCCCGGCGTCGTGGGTCCACCAGTCGATCATCGCGACCGGTGAGGTGCCGCGGTGCGCGACGACGCGGATCACGAGCCGTTCGTCGGTCCAGGACATGCCGCGCTCGCCGGTTTCCTTGGAGGTGGAGCACCGCAGGTTCCCGGTGCTGCCCCCGCGCGAGTAGCTGCTCTCGCCGTTGAAGCCCTCGGGGAAGTTCCGGCAGTCCTTGTCCTGCGAACCACCCGAGCCGTGCACCGCGCGCATGATGGCGACGTCCTGGAACTGGTAGTAGGCAACGAGTTCGGCGCCGCTCGTCCGTCCACATGCGACACCGACGGCCGGGACCGCGCCGATGTCCTGCCACTTCAGGCCGGGCGCCGTGCGCACGCAGTGCTTCCGCGACGCGGGCGGGATGTGGTCGAGCAGCGTCCGCTCGTCGTCGGTCGGGAACGGCGGGCTCGACTGCGCGTTGGTCGCCTCGACGATCCGGTCCAGCGGCGCGAGGTGCCACTGCGTCCACCACCCGTGCACCGCGCGCGGATCGGCGCCGGTCACCACGCCGATGATCGACAGCGGCTCCGTCGTCCACGCGATGCTCAGTGCGCCGTTGGGAGCCGGGCGGCACAGCAGCTGGCCGATATCCGTGCCGAGCCAATCGTGTCGTTGCGTCCCGAGGAAACCCGGAGCCGATGCGCACGAGACACCCACGGGTGCCTTGGCTTGGTCGACCATGCCGGTGAACTGGCCGCGCAGCTCCGGCAACGACGCGAAGCGGTAGTAGCTGACCTGGTGGGGCCCCATGCCGAGCGGCGTGCAGGTGACTCCGGCGACGGCGTCGGGGAAACCGTCCAGGCTCGCCCGCGCGCAGTTCGCCCCGGAGGCCACCGCGATCGTGGCTCGCTCGTCATCGGTGGGAAACGGTGCGGTGGAACGAGTCCACGCCGTCCACGCTCGCCGCAGCGGCTCGTCCTGCGGCGCTTCCATGCGGGTCACCGTTCGCGCGGCGGCGTCGGTCCAGACGACGTTCGCCACGCCGTCTCGCGCGTAGCAGAGGACGCGGCCCTTTTCCTTGCCTGTTGAGGGATAGCGGTGCTCTGCGCCGTTCGCGCCAGAGCAGTCGCCACCTTTGCTTACCCCGGCTGTTCGCACCGCTCCCGCGTACGCCTGATCGACTCCGGCCTGGTCGGTGAACAGCTCCGTTACGGTTTCCTGGCCCTCGGCGGTGCGGCAGGTGATCGTCGTCGGTGTCGTGGCCGTGCAGTCGCCGCGCAGTGCTTCCGTGATGCGCTCGACGGCAACCGGATTCTTGTTGCCGCTCAACAACACCGACGCCGCAGTCACCACCGCGACGACTCCGGCTGCGGTGATGGTGACGGCTTTGGTGCGGCGTGCTTTCGCGGTGGCGAGCGCGTTCACCAGCTCCGCACAGGAGTTGTAGCGATCGGCCGGGTCGGGCGCGAGCGCCTTCGCGAGCACGCGGTTGATCGCCGGGGTCGCGCTGAGCCGGGTGGAGGGTGAGCCGGTCAAGCAGTGCTGGACGACCACCGCGAGCGAGTACACATCGGTCCGGTGGTCGATCGCCCCGCCGCGGACCTGCTCCGGCGAGGAGTAGTCCGGGGTGCCGACGAACACGCCCGTCGCGGTGAGCCCCTTCAGCCCGACGTCCTTCGCGATGCCGAAGTCGCAGAGGTACACGTGGTCGGTGCCCTCTTCGATCATGATGTTCGCCGGCTTCACGTCGCGGTGGACCAGCCCCAGCTCGTGCGTGCTGTCCAGCGCCGCGGCGACCTGGCCGACGATGCGCAGCGTCTCCTGCAAGCTCAGGACACCGCCCCGCTCGTTCAGCAGCTCCCGCAGGTTCCGCCCGTGGACGTAGCGCATCGCGAGGTAGCGCAGCTGCCCGACCTCCCCGGCGGCGTACACCGGGACCACGTTGGGGTGCTTGAGGGTCACCGCGATGCGGGACTCGCGCTCGAACCGTTCGCTCAGGCCGGGGGAGGACGCCTGGACCTTGAGCGCGACGAGGCGGTCGTGGTGCGTGCGGTCCTCGGCGAGGTAGACCGTGCTCATGTTCGTCCGGGAGAGCGCGGTGCGGCGGCGGTAAGCGGGGAGCTGCTCCCAGGCGACGTCGTCGAGGTAGCCGTCTTCTGTGTCGTCCACCGCCGTCCTCGTGGTTGGGGGGTCGGGGATTTTACCGTTCGGTGCTTGGGGCTTCCAGCTCGTGACGGCTGGGCTTCCTGAGCACGCCGGTACCGGCTTGGACCCGTTTCCGGCAGCGGGCGGCGGAACCCTTGGAGCGCCCGGGAAATCATCCTCCAGAGCCATCGCGTGCACCGGATCGCCCGCGCACCGCGCAAAGACGACCGCACCCTCGACCGGGAACTCAGGTGACGGGCAGGCGGGTCCGCGAAACGGAAGTGGAACCGATCGCAGAACCCGCCCCGCCGTTCTAGGAAAGCGCCCCCGCCAGCGAATCCGGGAGCGGCGTCGAATGCACGATGCCGAGGCGCTGGGTGGCGCGGGTCAGGGCGACGTACAAATCGTTCAAACCCTTCGGGGACTCGTCGCGGATCATCGCGGGCTCCACGACGATGACGGCGTCGAACTCCAGGCCCTTGGCCTCGCGCACGGTGAGGACGCTGACCCGGCCGACCGGGGGCACCACGTCACGGAGGGCGCCGGGGGTGATGACGACGAGGGTGCCCTCGCCGACCTCCGCCAGCTCCTTCTCGACCAGTTCGGCGAGGCGGGCGGGGAGGTCGTCGGCGGTGACCGGAAGGCACCACGGGGGGACGCCGGTGCTGCGCACGGACTTGGGCTCGGCGATGGG
This sequence comes from Allokutzneria albata, assembly GCF_900103775.1. Taxonomy (GTDB): domain Bacteria; phylum Actinomycetota; class Actinomycetes; order Mycobacteriales; family Pseudonocardiaceae; genus Allokutzneria; species Allokutzneria albata. Next base: position 407,799 of record NZ_LT629701.1, read on the forward strand.
TGGGGCGAACTCGCGGAGGACGGCGGCGGCGACGCGCATGATCTCGGCGGGGGTGCGGTAGTTGACGGTCAGCTCCTCCATCCGCCACCGGTTCTCCACGTGCGGGGCGAGCACCTGCTCCCACGACTCGGCGCCGGCGAGGTCACCGGTCTGCGCGACATCGCCGACGAGGGTCATCGACCGCGCGGGGGCCCGCCGCATGACCAGCCGCCACGCCATCGCGGACAGCTCCTGCGCCTCGTCCACGATGACGTGCCCGAAGGTCCACGTGCGGTCCTGCGCGGCGCGCTCGGCGGTGGTCAGGTTGCTGGAGCGCTCGTGCCGCTCGGCGAGGTGATCGGCGGTGATCATGTTCATCGCCATCAGCACGTCGTCGTCGGCGACCTCCTCGTCGATGCGCATGATGTCGACGACGCCCTCGGCGAACTCCAGGCGCTCCCGCCGCTTCTTCTCCGCCAGCGCCTTCGCGGCCCGGTCGTCCTCCCCGAGCAGCTCCATCGCCTCGTCCAGCAGCGGCACGTCGGCGGGCGTCCAGCCGTAGTGCTCCGGCCGGTGCAGCAGCGCGCGCTCCTCGGCGGACAGGTGCGGGAAGGCGGACTCCAGCAGCTCGGGGGAGGCGTAGAGCTCCTTGAGCAGCCGCTGCGGCGTCAACACCGGCCACAGCCAGTCCAGCGCGGCGATCACATCGGGCTCCTCGCGCAGCTCCCGCGCGATGTCGGCGAGATCGCCCGGCTCCAGCAGGTCCGCACCGAGCCCCTCGGCGACCAGCCGGGTCAGCTCCTTGACGATCGCGGCGGAGAACGTCGGCTCGGCGCGGTTGTGCACCGTGCCCAGGCGCAGCGCGGCGGCCTTCGCCCGCTCCACCGCCGCGGGCTGCAGCAGGAGCGTCTCGCGTTCGAAAACGATCTCCATCGGCTCGTCCGGCACCCGCTGGCGATCGGCGACGGCCTTGGCCAGAACGGACACCATGTCGGACCGGCCCTTGATCTCCGCGACGGCATCGGGCTCGGTCAGCCGCGGCCGCACGTCGGGGTAGAGGTCGCCGACCGTGGCCATCAGCACGCCGGTCTCGCCGAGCGAGGGCAGCACCTGGGAGATGTAGTTCAGGAACTCCGGGTTCGGCCCGACCACGAGCACACCGCGCTTCGCCAGCTGCTCGCGGTGGGTGTACAGCAGGTAGGCGGCCCGGTGCAGCGCCACCGCGGTCTTGCCGGTTCCCGGCCCGCCCTGCACGACCAGGACCCCGTGCAGCGGCGAGCGGATGATGGTGTCCTGCTCGGCCTGGATGGTGCGGACGATGTCGGTCATCCGCCCCGTGCGCTTGGCGTTGAGCGCGGCCAGCAGCGCCGTCTCGCCGGTGACGCCGTCGGCGTCCTCGACACCGGAGAGGTCCAGCAGTTCGTCGTCGACACCGATCACGGTGCGCTTGCGGATGCGCAGGTGCCTGCGCATCCGGACGCCCTCGGTGCGCGCCCCCGTCGCCACGTAGAACGGCCGCGCCGCGGGCGCCCGCCAGTCCACCAGCAGCGGCTCGTAGTCGTTTTCCTCGTCGAGAATGCCCATCAGGCCGACATAGCGGTCGGTGTCGTCGCTGAATTCGAGCTTGCCGAAGCACAAGCCCGTTTCGGCGGCCGCGTACTGCGCCAGTTGTTCGGTGTGGAGGCGGGTCGCGGCATTTCTTTCGGTGTGTGCCTGCTCCGAGTCCGGGACCTGCCGCAGCGCCGAGGAGAGGAACTGTTGTGCCTGCTCACGCAGGGTGTCGAAGCGGTCGTACAGTCGGGCCACGTACTCCTGCTCAGCGGCGAGCGCGGCGGTCTCGCCCGTTTCCGGCGCATTCGAGACGGTTGACAACCGGACCCTTCTCCCTTACAATCAGGTGCAGCTGCTGAATGCTGCCCCTTATTTTGCGCATGCGGAACCGACTATAGCGCTCGATTCCCTCTGGCGCTAATCCCCTTTTTCGGCCAGGTGCGTGCGCCACTTCGCCAGCAGCTGGGGCATCTCGGTCTCCATGAACCGGAAGAACGCCAGCGTCTCCCGCATCCGGGCGCCGGCGGGCGTGTCCGCGCCCAGCACCTCGATGCCCTCGGCCAGGGCGTCCGCCCACCGCTCGAACAACCGCTGCCTGCTGAGCACGGTCTGCTGCCACATCGGACCGCTCACCTGGAAGTGGTCGCGGCGCGTGCCGGGCTCGCGGTCGCGCACCGCGATCTGGGTGTCGCTGAGGTAGCGCACGGCCCCGGAGATCGCCGCGGGGGACACCCGCAGCGTCTCGGCCAGTTCGGCCGCGGTCAGCCTGCCGGAATCGCTGACCAGCAGTGCGATGAAGACGCGCGCGGGCATCCTCGGCCAGCCGACGTCGGCGAGCATGGCCGCAGAGCGCTCGATGAACGCGGCCAGTTCCTCGTTGCCGAACTCGGACTCGCCCACGGTCGTCTCGCCTCCTGCCTGCTGGTTCGGCGAGGAGTTTACCCATGTCACTATATTCACGAATTCGTGAAATTCCTCAGCTCGCCCAGTCCAGCAGGGCCTGGTGCCGCTGGGGCTCGCGCAGCCGCCGCATGGCCTCCTTCTCCAGCTGGCGGATCCGCTCCCTGGTCAGGCCCAGGTGGTCGGCGATCTCCTGGAGGGTGCGCTGGTGGCCGTCGTTGAGGCCGTAGCGCATCGTGATGATCAACGCCTCGCGCGGCGGCAGCTGCTCGATCACCGCGCGCAGCTCGTTGGCCAGCGCCCGGTACTCGATCACGTCCGGGGCGGAGAGCACCTCGGTGTCCTGGATCAGGTCGCCCACCCGGGTCTCCCCGTCGGTGCCGACCAGGCTGTCCAGGCTCAGCGACTCGCGGCCGATCCGGCGCAGTTCCAGGACCTTGGGCACGGGAACGCCCGCGGCGATCGAGACTTCCTGGGCGGTGGGTTCGCGGTCCAGGCGGGACTGGAGCTCGCGCTCGACCTTGGCCAGCTTCGACAGCGTCTCGACGACGTGCACGGGAAGCCGGATCGTGCGGCCCTGCTCGGCCATGCCCCGTTCGATGGCCTGCCGGATCCACCACGTGCCGTAGGTGGAGAACTTGAAACCTTTGGTGTAGTCGAACTTCTCCACCGCGCGGATCAGGCCGAGGTTGCCTTCCTGAACCACGTCCAGCACGGGTACGCCGCGACGTGCGTACTTCTTCGCGGTGGCGACCACGAGCCGCAGGTTCGCGCGGATCATGTGCGCCTTGGCCTCGGCCCCGTCCCTGGCCACCAGCTCCAGCTCGGAGGCGACGCGGCCCCGGTGCGCGCCTTCGTCGAGCAGGTGCCTGGCGTAGACGCCGGCCTCGATCCTCTTGGCCAACCACACCTCCTGCTCGGCGGTGAGCAGTGGTGTAGCGGCGATCTGGTTGAGGTACTGCCGCATCAGGTCGGGCTCTTCGCCTGCGAGGCGAGGTTCCTGGCGCCGAGCGGACACCCCGTTCACGTGCGTCACCTCCGGCCGGTGGGGAGAACGATCTCCACTTCGGCTACCCGGATCGGGCGGAGGCAACCTGGTTCAGGTCAGTCCGACCCGCGCACGATGTGCGGCTCGGTCTCCCTGGGCTCGTCGCCGAGCCAGGACCAGCGGGCCCAGACCGCGGTGTTGTGCGTGTCGGCCGGAGCTTCCGCGCTGCGTGGGAACGGCACCACGCTCTGTCGTCGTGTCGTCGTCCTTTCCATGGCTGTTCCTCCTTCCCCACCGTCTCCGGTGTGGGCTGTGAGTCTCCCTACACCGTGGTGATCGCCACCAGAGTCGTCATCGTTTCGATGTACCACCCGATGGGAAAGAACTTGACACCACGGTGAAAGGACTACCTCCCCAAAGGGTGTGCCCGGTAGTTGTCCGCGATGAACTTCGCCACCACCGTCGGGGAGGGCGTGTTCTGCTCGGGCGACGGGCTCAGGTACTGGTGGCCGGTGGGTGCGGCGTCGACGTCGAAGACGGAGCGGACCGCGACCGACCAGCCCTCGCTCGGCGTCCAGCAGGCCGCGACCGAGCTGCCCGCGAGGTCCATCCGGACAGCGTCCGCGCGGTGGTCGGCCCCCAGGTCGAGTCGTTCCACCAGAATCGAGTGATCCAGGACGGCGCGCTCCACTTGCAGGAAGTAGTCGATGGAGACCGCCGTGGCGTGTTGAGGCATGTGCTCACCGTAAGCGTCAGGAAGCCGTCGCGCCATCGTCGGTCTCGGTGAGGGCGCCTGCCGCCATGCGTCGCAGCGTGCCCGAGATCGCTTGCGGCACAGGGGCACCGGCCGGAGCCGTCCACAGTGGACCTTGCTGGATCGATGTCGTGATCGATCCTGTCGCCCCGCAGAATCGATTGCGCAGAGTGATCGCCGGGGGATGCTCTCCGCCATGGGACCGGTCTGCTCGGCGGTGCCGGCGGGGCTCGCGGATGCTCGTCGACCCCGATCCGCCGGCCGCTACCGGCTGCGCTCCTGCCCGGGTCGGCGCTCGCGGTCCTCGTGCAAACCGACGATCACGAGATGCACATTGCGCTGACGGGTAACCCGGCCACTCCCGCCGCTCACGCGGGACACCCGAACCCCGCGGTTGGGTCCATGGGGACCTGTCCCGTCGCGGAGATGGAGCAGCTGCTCTCGTAGGGTGGTCGGCATGGTCACCGTCGAGGAGCGGAACCGGTTGCGCGACAGCCTGATCGAGGCGGCCCGCGCGGACGAGCGGATCACCGGCGCCGCGCTGACGGGCTCCGCGTCGGTGGGCGCGGAGGACCAGTGGTCCGATGTGGACCTCGCCTTCGGCGTCGAGGGTGACGTGGACGAGGTGATCGGCGACTGGACCGAGCTGATGTACCGCGACCACGGAGCGGTGCACCACACCGATGTCAGGTTCCGCTCCACCGTGTACCGGGTTTTCCTGCTGGACAACACGTTGCAGGTGGACATCGCGTTCGCGCCGGTCCAGGAGTTCGGTGCGCTCGCGCCGACCTTCCGCCTCGTTTTCGGCACGGCGCGGGAACAGCCGCAGCCGGGGCCCGTCGACCCCGTGCCGCTGCTGGGCATGGGATGGCTCTACGCGTTGCACGCGCGGTCGAGCATCGAGCGGGGGCGGGTGTGGCAGGCGGAGTACATGATCAGCGGGCTGCGCGACCACGTGCTGGCGTTGGCGTGCGTGCGCCACGGGCTGCCCGCGAACCAGGGGCGGGGCATGGACGAGCTACCCGCCGCGGCCACGGAGGTGGTCTCCGGCGCGCTCGTGCGCTCGTTGGAGATCCCCGAGCTGTGGCGGGCGTTCGGCGTCGCGACCGACGCGTTGCTGATCGAGGCGGAGCTGGTCGACGCCGGGCTGGCGGAGCGCCTGGCCGGACCACTCGAACGGCTCAGCCGGTCGGCACGGTGAGACCGACCTTCACCCGGTCCAGCACGACGTTGGTGGTGAAGCGCCGGACGGTGGGGTTGTCGGAGAGCACGCGCTTGGTGACGGCGTCGAACTCGGCCATGTCCCGCGCGCTGATCACCAGGACGAAGTCGATCTGTCCGGTGACGCAGTAGCACTGCTGCACGTGCTCCTCGGCGAGGAACCGCCGCCGCAGCTCGTCGAGCAGGTGCGCGCGCTCCCGCTCCAGTTCGACCAGCACGACGAAGGTCATGACCTGGCCGAGCGCGCGCGGGTCGAGCACGGCGACCTCCGCGCTGATCGTGCCGTTCTCCCGCAGCCGCTTGGTCCGCCGCTGCACGGCCGCCGCGGACAGGCCGACCTCGGCGCCGATGTCCTCGGCGATCGTCCGGCTGTTGCGCTGGAGGATGGCCAGGATCGCCCGGTCCACGTCGTCGATCTGCATGACCGCACGATAGGCCTTCCGCACGCGGTCCGGCCGCGTCTCCGCCGCTGATCACGCGCCCGAACCGCGTGCGCGGTATCTAGGATTTCCTGTCATGCGGCTCGACGGGATCTATCGGTATCCGGTGAAGGGGTTCGCCGGGCAGGAAGTGCCGGAGGCGGCGCTGCTGCCCGGTCGCGGAGTGCCCTTCGACCGGCACCTCGCCGTGGCGCACGGCGGCCAGGACGTCGCGGAGGACGGTGCGTGGACCACGTGCCACGCGTTCGTGCGCACCGGCCCGTACCAAGGGCTCCCGCTGTTCGGGATCGACTTCGACGGCGCGGCGCTGTCCATGAGCCGGCCCGGTGGGGCGCCGGTGGAGATCCCGCTGGACGACCTCGCCGGCGCCGGCGCGGAGCTGGCGGAGTGGTTCCCCGGGACGAGGCCGCGCCTGGTGCGCGCGGGCAACGGGTACTGGGACTACTCCGACGCCGGCGTCTCCCTGATCAACAAGGCCACGATCGCCTCGCTGGGGCACGGCGCCGACCCGCTGTCGTTCCGCGCCAACTTCTACCTCTCGGACCTGGCGCCCTGGTCGGAGTTCGGCCTCGTCGGCAGGCGCGTCCGGGTGGGCGGGGCGGAGCTGGAGGTGCTGCGGCCCATCGATCGCTGCTCCACCACGTCGATCCACCCGACCACGGGTGAGGAGATCACGAACGTGCCCGCCTTGATGGCACGAGAGCACGGGCACATCTACTGCGGTGTGTACGCGCGGGTCGTCGTCGGGGGGCGCGTGTCACCGGGTGATCCGGTCGTCGACCTCGGTCCCGCGCCCGGAGCGGCCCTCGCGGGCACGGAGCCGTCCAACGCGCCGCCCGCGCAGCAGTGGCCTCGTCCGGCGCGCGTGGTGCGGCGGGTGCGGGAGAGCACGTCGGTGATCAGTTACTGGCTGCGTGACCCGCTCGCCGGGGTGAGGCCGGAACCGCTTGCCGGACAACACGTTCGCATTCACCACGGTGGACGGTGGCGGGCGTACACGATCTCCGCCGCCGAGGGTGACGAGCTGCGGATCAGTGTGAAGCGCGACGGCGTGATGTCGGGATTGCTGCACGACACGGCGCCTGACGAGCTGATCATCACCGGGCCGTTCGGGAGCATGTGCCTGGACTCGGAGACCTCGCCGTTGTTGTTGGTGAGCGCGGGAATCGGGATCACGCCGATGCTGCCGATGATCCGTGCCGCGGGGGATCGGCCGGTCACGTTGCTGCACGCGGCTCGCGAGGAGTCGCCCGCGTTGTGGGCCGAGGCGAAGGAGCTGTTGCCGGAGGCTCGGTTGTTCCGCAGTCCGCACCGCTTGGACGCGGAAACGGTTGCGGCTGCCGCGGACCCGTCCAGTTCGGTCTACCTGTGCGGTCCGGTCGGGTTCATGCGTGCGATGCGGGAAGCCCTGGTCGCGTCGAGAGTTCCGGACTCGCGCATCCGCCAGGAGGTGTTCGTCTCGCCGCTCGCGTCGTCGGGGGAGCGGACGCCGCCGCCCGAGCCGGGGCCGTTCCGGGTGCTGTTCGCGGACAGTGGTGTTGAGGCGCAGTGGAAAGCGGAGTGCGGAAGCTTGCTGGACCTCGCTGAGCAAGCCGGGTTGAGCCTTCCGTCGAGCTGTCGTGCGGGCGCCTGCGACACGTGTGTGCAGCGGCTCAGCGGTGGTTCGACCGCGTACCTCACCGATCCGGTTCTGGCTCCGGGCAATGACCGTGTTCTTCTGTGTTGCTCCGTTCCGACCAGCGATGTGATCATCGACGCGTGACGGTGGATGACTCGGTTCGGCGCAAGTTCGCGGTCCGGTTCGGACCTTCGGCGGTGGCGTGGCTGGACGCGCTGCCGGCGCTCGTGGAGTCGTTGTGCGCCCAGTGGAAGCTGTCGGTCGAGCGTGCGGTGGCGGAGGGTGGCACGTCGCGGGTGTACCGGTGTCGCCGCGAGGACGGCTCACGCGCGTTCTTGAAGCTCACCCCGGATCGTGAAGTCGCCGCCGCAGAGCTGGTCGCGCTGCGCGCGTGGCGACGGTCGCCGCACATGGTGGACGTTCTCGCCGACGACCTCGACGCGGGTGCCCTGCTGCTGCCCGCGATCGATCCGGGGACCATGGTCGAGGACGAGCCGGACCTGATCCCGTTCGAGCTGTTGCGGTCGCTGCGCGAGGACGTGGACGTGCCCGCGACCGGACTGGCGCACCTCTCGGAGCGAGTGCGGTTCATGGCCGAGCTGACCACCCGCCGCGCTCCCGAGCTGGAATCCTTGACCGGCAGGGGGATCGAGCTGGCGTACGGCGGGACGCAGGGCTTGGTGCACGGCGACCTGCACGCGCGCAACGTGCTGCGCGGGCGGCACGGGCTGGTCGCCATCGATCCGCGCCCGACCGTCGGCGACGTCACGTTCGACCTCGTGGACTGGGCGCTGGCGCCCGCCGTCGGTTCGGTCGCCGAGCTGGAGCGGCGGATCAGCAGGATCACCGCCGCTCTGTCCGATGTGGACGGTGAGCGGTTGCTGGCCTGGTGCTCAGCCCTCGCCGTGGTCATCGCCGCGACGCTGCCGCCGGGGGCGCAACGCGACTTCCTGATCGGCCTAACCGACAGGTAACCGGTTCGGCCCTTGCGCTCCGGCGGTGTCGTGCCCGACGCTCGAACCATGTTCCGGGAGGGCAGGGTCGCGACGTACGTCGTGCTGGGCGTCGCCGCTGTGTTCGGAATGGTGACGCTCGCACTGATGTCGGCGTCCCTCTTCACCTACGAGAACGTGATGATCTTCGTTGACGGGCTGGACCGGCTCACCCACTAGGTAGTTCCCCGGATGCGGCCCGGCAGTGCCGCACCGGACCCTCGTGGCATGTCCCGAGCAGGCAGAGCGGTCGCGTACGTCCTGGTGGCCGTCGCCGCCTTGAGCATCCCGGTCATTCTGGTGTCGATGCTGGTCGGCGGCTACCTCGGACTGTTCTTCTACTGGGTGGCGCCATGGCTCAACCGACTGAGCCGTCGGTGAGTTCGCGGGCGATGTCGAGGTGGCCGGCGTGCCGCGCGTACTCCTGGAGCACGTGGAAGAGGATCCAGCCCAGGGTGGGGCGGTCGTCCTCGGTGAAGCGCCCGCCCGCCCGCGCCCGCTCGGCGAGGCCCGCGCTCGCGGCGATCTTCCGGGAGTGCTCGGCCTGCTCCCGGTAGAAGGTGATCACGTCCGCGGTCGGGGTCTGCGGCGTCCAGTTCCCGCTGTCACCCCAGGGGTCGTCCACCTGCTCGGCGCGGAAACCCCAGCGCAGCCACCGCCGCTCCATGTGCGCGAGGTGGTTCACCAGGCCGATCGGCGTCCACCCGGACGGCACCCGCGAGGACCGCAGCTCGGTCTCGCTGAGACCGTCGATCTTCCGCAGCACCTCGGAGCGGTAGTAGTCGAGGTACCCCGCCAGCAGCTCGGCGGGGTCCCCCAGGGTGATGTCGGGCTCGTCGTCCATGCCCCGCAGCCTACGAGGCCGCGAACGCGGCGGTGACCGTCTGCTCGAGCAGGAGAGCGATCGTGGTCGGGCCCACACCGCCCGGGACCGGGGTGATGAGCGCGGCGTGCGCCAGGGCCTCCGCGTAGGCGACATCGCCGACGTTGCCCTCGTTGTAGCCCGCGTCGATCACCACCGCGCCGGGCTTGATCCAGTCGCCGCGGACGAACTCCGGCTTGCCGACCGCGGCCACCACGATGTCGGCGGTGCGCACGATCGACGGCAGGTCCTGGGTCCTAGAGTGGCACACGGTGACGGTGGCGTCCCTGGCCAGCAACAGCATCGCGGCGGGCTTGCCGAGGATCGGGCTGCGGCCGATGACCACGGCGTGCTTGCCCCTCGGGTCCACCCCGTAGGCGTCGAGCAGGCGCATGATGCCGCCCGGGGTGCAGGAGGCGAAACCCGGCTCGGCGAAGGACATCGCCGCGAAGGAGTGCATGGTGACGCCGTCCACGTCCTTCTCCGGCGCGATCGCCTCGAAGGCGGCGCGCTCGTCGATGTGCGCGGGAACGGGGTGCTGCAACAGGATTCCGTGCACGGCGGGGTCCGCGGAAAGCTCGCGGATGGTGGCGACCAGCTCCTCGGTGGTCGTCTCCGCGGGCAGCGGGACGTGCCGCGAGGTGATCCCGGCCTTGGCGCTGCGGTTGCGCTTCATCTTCACGTAGGTGACCGAGGCGGGGTCGTCCCCGACCAGCACGGTGGCCAGGCACGGCTTGGTGCCGGTGCGGCGCTCGAACTCGGCGGCGCGCTCCGCGGTCTCCTTGACGATGGTGGCGGCGAGCTCGGTGCCGGACATCACGGTGCTGCTCACGGGGGCTCCCTGGGTGGCGTCGTCGGTCGCTGAGCACCCAGGCGCGCGGCTCGGACCGGCTCCCGCCGGCCGGACCGCTCCCCGGTGGTGCCCCACCTCAAGCGCCAGTCACGGTCCGCGGACAGCTTACGCCAGGGCTTGACCTCAACTTTGGTCGAGGTGTGACGCTGGGGGCATGACGACGTCGACCGCACCCGGAACCCGGACCGACGAGTGGAACCTCGCCGACATCGACCTCGCCGGCTACCTCGCCCGCACCGGCCACCCCGCCGTCGAGGCACCCACCGCCGCCGCTCTGCGCTCGCTCGCCGAGGCGCACGTGCGCGCGATCCCGTTCGAGAACATCGACGTGGTCCTGGGGCAGCACAAGGGCATCGACGTCTCGGTGATCAACTCGAAGATCCTGCGCGGAGACCGCGGCGGGTACTGCTACGAGCACCAGATGCTCTTCGGTGGCGTGCTGGAGCGGCTCGGCTACCGGGTGCGGCGGTTGATGGCCAGGGGCAAGGCCGACCGGTCGGGGCCGCACACGCACATGATGCTCGTGGTGACCGCCGAGGGGCAGGACTTCCTCACCGACATCGGCTACGGCGCGAACATGCTCCGCCCGATCCCGTTGGTGGACGGGGTGGTCGTCGACCAGGGCGGGTGGGAACTGCGGCTGGAGGACGACAACGGCTGGTGGGTCCTGTCGAAGCGGGTCGGCGACGAGTGGGAGGTGATGTACGGGTTCGACCTGATCGAGCGGCGGCGCGTCGACTACGAGGTCGCCCACCACTACGTCTCGACCCACCCGAAGTCGCCGTTCACCGGGCAGACCGTGGTGATGCGCCTGGAGCCCGGGCTCAGCAGGCGCCTCGTCGGGCACACGCTCACCGTCGAGCGGCCCGACGGCACCGCCACCTCCACCGAGGTCGCCGCGGAGGACCTGGACCGGACCCTGCGGGAGCTGGGCGTTGTGCTGACCGCTTCGGAACTCGCCGCGCTGCGCGCGACGTGGTGAGAGGCGGCGGGACCCCTATCGGGGGTGGGATCCCGCCGCCGGTCCGGGGGGCTACTTCCGCTTGCGCTGCACCAGCCTGCGCAGGATCGACAGCGCGCCGAGGCCCATCAGCGCCGCCTTGACGGGGTGCTGCCTGGCCTCCGCCATGATCTGCTCGACCTTGCCGGAGACCTCCGGCGGCAGCTTCTGCTCGATCCGGTCCTTGGCCACGGAGGCCTTGTCCCGCAAGGTCTCCATGTTGTCCTCGACCTTGCCCGCGACCTCCTCGGCCTTGTTCTTGGCCTGCTCGGTCTTGTTCTTGGCCTGCTCGGTCTTGCTGTGCTCGGGCTTGTTCTGGTCGGTCTTGTTCTGCTGGGGGCGCACGGTGTGCGGCTGCGTGGTCATTCCACTGTCCTTTCCTCGGCGGGTTCGCCCGCCTCGATCCGCCGGCCCCTGGCGAGCTCGGCGTTGAACTCCGCGCCGAGCAGCACGGCGAGGTTGGAGATCCACAGCCACACCAGGAAGCTGATCACCCCGCCGAGAGAGCCGTACGTCTTGTTGTAGGAGTCGAAGTTGGCCAGGTAGAGGGCGAAGGCACCCGAGGCCAGCAGCCACAGGCCGACCGCGAGCAGGCCGCCGGGGCTGAGCCAGCGGAACCCGGGGCGCGGGTGGTCGACGTTCGGGGCCGCCCAGTACAGCAACGCGAACGCGAGGCTGACGAGCAGCACGATCACCGGCCACTTCACGATCTCCCACACCAGCACTCCGGTGGAGCCGACACCGAGCAGCCTGCCCACCTGCTCGGCGATCGTCCCCGTCGCGACGACGCCGATCGCGCACACCGCGAGCAGGACGACGATCGCCGTGGTCAAGGCGACCCGCAGCAGGATCGTCAGCCACGCCGGGCGGCCCTCCTCGGTGTCGTAGACCGCGTTGGAGGCGCGCATGAACGCGGCGATGTACGCCGACGACGACCACAGCGCACCGGCCACGCCGATCACAGCCAACGGCCACGCCGCCGCCTGGTTCTGCTGGAGCTCGTTCAGCGCCGTCAGCAGGATCTCCTTGCCCTGGCCCGGAACGAGCGCCTTGATGTTGTCGGTGAGCGTGTTCGTCGCTTCCGGCCCGAGCAGGCCGAGCAGCGACGTCACCACGAGCAGCCCGGGGAACACCGACAGCACGCCGTAGTAGGTCAGCGCCGCCCCCCAGTCGCTCAGATTGTCTTTCCCGAACCCGCGCGCCGTTCGCTTCAGCACCGCGAACCAGGAACGTTTCGGCAGGTCCGTCGGGCTGTCCGGGCGCACGTGGGTGGGTGGCGACTTCGGCATGGTCAGCTCGTCAGTTGTTTGAGGAACTCGTGGCACTGCTTGGCGCGCGCGGAGTCTTCCTTCATCACACTCCGGAAGAAGTCCGCGATGTCCGAGCGCCCGGCGTTCTCCGCGTCACGGACGTACTGGCCGTAGTCGTGCCCGGCCTTGAGCGAGTGGTACTGCACCGAGACCAGGTCATAGGTCACGTCGTCGAAGCCCGTTTCGCCAGTGGCCACCGTCGTTCTCCTCCCTGTTCGTGGGTCGCTGCCTGCCTGATACCCGGATTGGGGTCGGGCAATCCTGATTTCGGAGTGGTTCTGGAGGGGATGGGCATCGGGCCGGGGGTGGCCGGCCGGGCTTCCGGCGGGCGTGGGCTGGGCTTCGTGCGTGGGCTGGGCTTGCAGTGGAGTTGGCTGGACTTTCAGCTCGGGGGCTTCGCGCGTGGGCTGGGCTTCCTGGTCGCGTCGGTTCCGGCGTGGGTCGGCTGTTGCCCTGCGTGGGGTCGGCTTGAGCTAGGGGCCCTTGCGCGTGCCCTTGGGCCTCTTGGGGGCACGGGATGAAACTCCGGCCCTCGCGGGAAGCCTATGGCACGCGCACCCCAGGTGAAGCCGACCGTGTGGTGTGCGGCCTGCGGTTTCCGTTGAGGAGCCTGGGAATCGTGGTGACCAGGTGTTAGTCCATAGTGGACTATGCTCGACTTCTGCTGCTGGTCTGGCGGTATTACCGGCTGGAACCGTTGGGGTGCTTGAGGTTCACCCGCTGGTACTTCGACCGGTCTCTTCTCTTTTGCTATCAACGAGGCAAGGGGAGGGGGAGCAGATGGAAATCACCGAGATCACCGAGTTCAGCGAGGATCTGTCCGGGGTGTCGGCGGGGCAGGTACCGGATGGCGATCTTGTGCCGATGTTGCAGGAACTGCAGGCACTGCAGCGGGTGATCGCCGCGGTGTCGGCTGATCTCGCCGCTGAGGCGGAGACACGGAGCCTGTATCTGCGGTAGGGGTGTCGAACGGTGGCGGTGTTGCTGCGGGATGCGTTGGTGCTCTCCCCGTATGAGGCGCGGCGGCGGACCCGGCTGGTGCGCGAGTTGGTCGAACTGGTCCGCACCGCCATGGCCAGTGAGAAACTGCCGGTAAGCGGGGGTGAGCGGGCACAGGTGAGCGTGACGATCCCGTTCACCGCCCTGGAAACCGGGTTCGGGACGGGGCGGGCCTCCTGGAGCGGGCCGTTGTTGCGCACACTCGCCTGTGACGCGCAACTCATCCCCATCGTCCTCGGCAGCGACGGTGTCCCGCTGGACGTGGGGCGGTCCCGTCGTACCGCACCGCCGAGCGTTGGTCGTGCGGGACCAGGGGTCCGCGTTCCCGGGATGTGACCGGCCCCCGGCAAGCCCAAAGCCCATCCTGTCGTGCACTGGAGCAACGGCGGACCGACCAGCCTGGACAACATGGTCCTGCTCTGCTCACACCACCATCACCTACTGCACCACGGAGACTGGGAAACCCGCTTCGAGCGGGTCGACCCCGACCGCGCGCCGCGAAGCAACATTCGGCTATGAGTGGGCTAAGAGCGGGATCGCGATCGCGGCAGCCACAAGGCCGAAGGCTTGGCGCCGCGACAAGCGCTCGCGGAGCGCGGTGATGCCCAACAGCACTGGGATGGCCGGGTAGAGCGACGACAGCACCACGGCGATCGCGACGAGCTGCTGCTGGGCGGCCAAGCGGAAAAGGATGAGCGCCAATGCTGCGGCGGCGCCTGCTGCGCAGCACGCCAGGGTGGTGCGGGGGCGTGGGCGCGGAGCTCGGCGGGTGGTGATGAACAAGGGGAGCACGGTGAGGAGGCCGGTGACGCGGCCCGCGAGGACGGGCCACAGGCCCGCTTCGGGGGAGGCCTGGGCGAGGGCGAGGTACTGGGTGGCGATGCCGACGCTCGCGATCAAGCCATCGGGCGCGGCCGTCGTGCCGCCGCCGGACCTGGAGACCAGCCAGAGGGCGGGGACGGCCACGGCGACGCCCAGCCAGGACAGTGGGGACGGGCGTTCGCCGAGCAAGGCGACGCCGACGAGGACGGGCAGCACCATGCCGCCGATCGCGCTGGTGGGGACGACGACGGACATCGAGCCCCGGCTCAGGCCGCGGAACAGGAACAGCATCCCGACTCCGGTACCCACGCCGGACAACCCACCCCACAGGATGTCCACTGTGGAGGGTGAACCGGGGGCGACCAACGCGACCGCGGCCAGCGCCACCCCGCCGAGTTGGCCCAGGAACGCGACCGTGGCGAACGGGACTCGGCGGGCGAGCAGGCCGCCGGCGAAGTCGGCGACGCCGTAGCCGACGGCTGATCCCAGGGCCAGGAGGGTGCCCATGGTCAGGCTCCGCCGTCGCGTTCGGCCTTGCCCACGGGGCAGGGGGCGCCGGTGGTGCAGCTGGGGCGGTCGCACAGGCGGCACAACAGGTTGGCGTCGCCGACGCGGTGGTAGAGGCCGGTGAGCAGCTTGGCGAGGAGGGTGTCCAGGGTTGCGCGTTCCCGGTCGTCGAGGGGCGCGAGCACGTCGGACAACGTGGCCGTGCGGGTGGCGAGGAGGTCGGCGGCGGCCTTCTCGCCCTTCGGAGTCAGTGCGACGGGGACCTCCCGGCCGGTGCCGGGACGGCGTTCGGCCAGGTCGGCGGCCTGGAGCGAGTCGACCATGCGTGCCGCGGCGGGCTGCGTCAGTCCTACCTGGCGCCCCAGCGCGGTCACGCTGAGCTGGGGCGATGTTGCCAGGACGGTCAGCGCGGCGGCGCCGCTGGTGCTGGTGAGCAGGTCGGTGACCGCCAGGGCCGTGGCGCCCAGCAGGTTCTCGGTGCGGGCGGATTCATGCATGACTCATGCATAACACGCGGGAGTCAGGTCAGCAGGTCGGCGAGCTCCTTGCGGTGCGCGGTGGCGACCTCGGCGGCGCCGCGAGGCGGGGTCACGCCCAGCTCGGCGAGCCGGTCGGCGCGGAGCGTGGCGCGCAGCGGGCGGTTCGGCCATTCGGGGCGAGAGGTGAGCCGGATCAGGTCGGGCGCGGCGCCGACCGCCTCGGCGAGCAGGCGGGACCAGGCGAGCTTGGTGTGCGTCTCGGCGGGCGCGATGTGGACGATTCCGTTGGTGTGCAAAGAAACAAGCTCAGCGAAGCAGCGGGCCACGTCGTCGACGAGCGCGGGCTGGCGGATCTCCTCGTCGTCGGCGCGGACCTCCTCGCCGCGACCGAGCTTGCCCAGCACCTGGGCGGGCCAGGTCGGGCGTGGCTGCGTGCCGAGGCCGTAGAGCAGCGGCACGCGGACGATCAGCGTGGACGGGGCCTCGGCGGCGGTCTGCTCGGCGGCGAGCTTGGACCTGCCGTACTCCTGTGCGGGGGTAGGCGTGTCGGTCTCGCGGTAGTCGCCCTCGCCGTCGCCCGCGAAGACCCAGTCGGTGGACACGTGCACGAGGCGCGCTCCGACGCGCGTCGCGTGCTGGGCGACCAACTCGGTGCCGGTCACGTTGACCAGCCGTGCGCGCTCGGGGTCCTTCTCGCACTGCGCGACGTCGGGGATGGCCGCGCAGTGGACGACGATCTCCGGTTCCGTGCGGCCGAAGACCTCCGACACCGACTCGGCACTGGTGATGTCCAGCCGCTCGCCGGTGGAGTTCTTGTTGTGGTGACAAGGAGTCACGGTGTGGCCCGCAGCTTCGAGCCGCTGCCGCACGGCCGCGCCGAGCAGTCCGGTGGCGCCGGTGATCAGAACTCGGGTCATGAACTCAGCTTAAGCAGTCGACACCGTCTGCTAGCGTCTTGTCCCGTGTCGAGCCCCGAGGCCTCCAGAGCCTAGCCACCGGTCATCCGGTGGCTGTTCGCCGACACCCATCGGGTCACCGCGTCGTGGACCGCGGTCGACTTCACCTCTCTTCCTCCAGCTCCCGCGGTCCTTTTCCGGGTTGATTCCGTAAAAGCAGGGAGTACTTCGTCATGCCCTTCGCCGTCTACGTGCTGGGGGTGGCGGTCTTCGCCATCAGCACGTCCGAGTTCATGTTGTCCGGGCTCGTCCCGGCCATCGCCACCGATCTCGCCGTGTCCATCCCCGACGCGGGGATGCTGACCTCGGCGTTCGCCATCGGCATGGTCGTGGGCGGTCCGCCGCTGGCGGTGCTCACGATGCGGTGGGAGCGACGCCGCGCGCTCGCCGCGTTCCTCGTCGTCTTCGCCGTCGTGCACGTCGTCGGGGCTGTCTCCACCGACTACGCCGTGCTGATGGTGACGCGGGTGCTCGGAGCGCTCGCGTGCGCCGGGTTCTGGGCGGTCGCCGCCGTCGCCGCGATCGGCATGGCCGGGGAGAACGCCAAGGCCCGCGCGATGTCCATTGTGGTCGGTGGAACCACGCTCGCGTGCGTCGCCGGTGTGCCCGGCGGAGCCTTCCTCGGTCAGCACCTGGGATGGCGCGCGGCGTTCTGGGCAGTCGCCGTGCTGTCCGCGTTGTCCGTGGTCGCGGTGCTGGCGACGTTGCCGCCGAGCGCTCCGGAGCCGGTCGCGCGCATCGAGCTGAAGCCGCTGTTCAGCAAGCCGCTCGTCGTCGCGTACGCGCTCAACGCGCTGGTGCAGGGCGCGACGTTCTGCACCTTCACCTACCTCGCTCCGCTGGTGACCGAGGTCGCCGGGCTCGGAGCCGGGTGGATCCCGGGCACGTTGGTGCTGTTCGGCATCGGGTCGTTCATCGGGATCACGGTGGGCGGGCGCATCGCCGACGCCCGGCCGCTGACCGTGCTCGGGGCGGGGATGGCCGCGCTCGCGCTCGGCTGGACCCTGTTGGCGGTGACCGCGGGCAATGCGGTCGTCGCGGTCGTGCTGGTGTTCGTCCAGGGACTGCTCGCGTTCGGCATCGCGCCCGTGCTGACCTCGCGGGTGTTCTACCTGGCCGGGTTCGCGCCGACGCTGGCCGGTGGGCTCAGCACCGCCGCGTTCAACGTGGGCAACACGCTCGGGCCCTGGCTGGGCGGGCTGACCATCGACGCCGGGCTCGGGTTCCGGTCCCCGGTGTGGGTGAGCGCGCTGATGATGATCATCGCGCTGGGCGTGTTCGCGCTCGGTCCGAAAAATTCCGCCGGAAAAGTTCGCCGACGTGTCGATCCGCGTCGAGCCCGTTCGACGCAGTAGTAGAAGCGAGGGTCGCGAACGAGGAGGACAGGTCATGAGCGAGAACGCGAACAACCAGGACAGCACCCGTCGGATCACCAAGGCCAAGCTCGACGCGGGCGTGCTGGCCGCGGTGCGCGTCGTGACGTCCTTCCTGTTCATCAGCCACGGTGGCCAGGGCATGTTCGGCTGGTTCGGCGGCGTCGACGGCGCGGGCGGGACGGTTCCGTTCGGCTCGTGGCCGGGCTGGTGGGGCGGCGTGATCGAGCTGGCCGGTGGTGCCCTCATCCTGGTCGGCCTGTTCACCAGGTACGCGGCGGTGCTGTGCTCCGGCGCGATGGCCTACGCGTACTTCGTCGTGCACCAGCCGATGGCGCTGCACCCGATCTCGAACATGGGTGAGCTGGCCGCGATCTACAGCTGGGTGTTCCTGCTGATCGCGGTGCTCGGTCCGGGCGCGCTGGCCCTGGACAACCTGCGCAGGCGGCGGTGAGCTAACCCAGGAGGGTCCGGGCCAGGGCGGCGCGCAGAGCGTCGTCCTGGCCCGGTTCCAGTTGTGCGCGCAGTTCCTCGTCCAGACCGGCGATCACGGCTCGGGCCTTGGCCAGCAGCTCACGGCCGTGGTCGGTGAGGTCCAGCCGCGCGGGGTGCCCGTGCCCGGCCAGGGTGCGCCGGACCGCGCCCTGCTCCTCCAGCATGAGCACGGTGGCACGCATGCTCTGGGTGGTGATCCCCGCGCGCCGGGCGAGGTCGCTGTAGGAGACCTCCGGGTTGCGGGCGACGTGGCCGAGCGCGCCGAAGTGCCGCATGGTCAGGCCGATGCCGCCGAGCGCCGAGTCGACCCGGCGTTGCAGCTCCCGGCCCGCGACGACCAGCAGCATCACCGTCGATGACGTGTTCTCATCCTCGGACACCCGCAGAGTGTGACAGGCCTGCGACGTACTCCTCGGTGAAGGCCAGTGCGCGCTCGGTCAGCTCCGGCCCGGCCAGCTCCGGGGTGCCGACGCCGAACAGCGGTTTCGGCGCGTACTCGGAGACCAGCTCGGCGAGCATCGCCAGCTCGTCCCCCGCCAGGTCCTGCACCAACCGGAACCCGATCTCGTGGCTGCCGGTCGCCGGGCCCGCGGTGATCCGGTTGCGGTCCTCGACCACGTTGCCGCGCTCCGGGATGGCGCCGTGCAGCGAGAGCTGGTCGTGGACCTGGAAGAACGTGGTCGCCCGGTAACCGCGCAGCAGCCCGGCGGCGCCCAGCAGCAGCGAGCCCGCGCACACCCCGGCCACCCAGCGCGCCCTGCTCCCGCGGTCGGCGAGGAAGTCCAGGGTCTCGCGGTCCTCCATGACCTCGGTGGGGACGGCCCCGGCGAAGAGCACGTCGAGGTCCTCCGGGCAGTCGGCGAAGGTGGTGGTGGCGCGGGTGGGGAAGTGCGGCGCGCCCGCGATCTCGTCCCGGTGCTTCCAGACCAGGTGCACGGACGCGCCGGGGATCATGCTGATGATCGTGTGGAAGCCGACCACGTCGATCTGCGCGAAGCCGGGGCAGACCAGGATCGCGATCCGCGGGGGACGGTGCCGGTCGGTCATGGGAATCCTTCCGTCGAGGGGTGCAGCCAAACTAACAGTCAGACTGCAGCCCTGGCAACGGTGGCACGGGGTGGCTGACGCACTGACTGAGTCATTGGGGTGCTTGAACGCACCGAACGACTCAGTCGGTGCGTTCGGCGGAGCGAATGCGGCATTGGCTTCGTGGCTGTCCGTCGAGGGTTCGAACCTCGGTCTCCGCGTTCAGAGCGCGGCGTCCCTGCCTGCTGGACCAACGGACATCGGGTGTGCTGCGGTGGAGTGCCCCCGCCAGGATTCGAACCTGGACCGGCCGCGTCCTGAACGCGGTGCCTCTGCCGTTGGGCTACGGGGGCGTGCGGTTCCGGGGAGTCGAACCCCGACTGGACCGGCCCTCAACCGGGTGCCTCTGCCGATTGGGCTAGAACCGCTTGTGGCACAAAGAAAAACCGCCCTGACCGGAGATCCGGTGGGCGGCGTCCGCGCGCTGACGACAGGTCAGCTCGGGGAGGCCGCCGGGGGCAGCTGCTGCGGCGAGAGGAGTTGCGCGGTGTTCATGACTGCCTCCTCCGCCGTTGGTGTGCGCCCATCATCTCCGCGGCCCGCTCTGGACGGCAACGGGTTTTCCCGGTGTATCCTCCTGGCATGTTTCGCACCGCGTGCCTCGGCTGGTGGCGCTCCACTTAGGAGCGGCACCCCGTCAGCATGCCAAGGGCCGTTCGGATGAGCGGCCCTTTTTCGTTCCCTGGCAAGGGGATGCGGTCGCCGTCCGGCCCCATCCCCACAGGAGGACGTCATGACCAGCGCACTGCTCGAACAGTCCGTCGTCGAGAGCCCCGCCACCTTCCGCGTGCTCACCGGGGACCGCCCGACCGGGCGGCTGCACCTCGGGCACTACTTCGGCACGCTGCACAACAGGATCCGTCTGCAGCGCATCGGCGTCGAGGTGTTCCTGATCATCGCCGACTACCAGGTGCTGACCGACCGGGACATCGCCGAACGGCTCCCGGAGCACGTCGAGGACCTGGTGCTGGACTACCTCGCCGCGGGCTTCGACCCCGGCCACGGCACCGTGTTCGCGCACAGCGCGGTGCCCGCGCTCAACCAGCTGCTGCTGCCCTTCCTCAGCCTCGTCTCGATAGCCGAGCTGGGGCGCAACCCCACCGTCAAGGACGAGATCGCGCACTCGCGGCAGTCCGCGGTGAGCGGGCTGATGTTCACCTACCCCGCGCACCAGGCCGCCGACATCCTGTTCTGCAAGGCCAATCTCGTCCCGGTCGGCCAGGACCAGTTGCCGCACCTGGAACTCACCAGGACCATCGCCCGTCGGTTCAACGACCACTACGGCAAGGTGTTCCCCGAGCCCTCGCCGATGCTGTCCTCCGCTCCGCTGCTGCTCGGCACGGACGGCACCAAGATGAGCAAGAGCCGCGGCAACGCGATCTCCTTGTCCGCCAGCGCCGACGAGACCGCGCGGCTGATCCGGGGCGCGAAGACCGACGCCGACCGGCACATCACCTACGAGCCCGAGCGCCGCCCCGAGGTCTCCAGCCTCGTGCTCCTGGCTTCGCTGTGCCGAGATCGCGATCCGCACGAGGTCGCGGCGGAGATCGGCAGTGGGGGAGCGGCGGTGCTGAAGCGCACTGTCACCGACGCCGTCAACGAGTTCCTGGCGCCGATCCGCGCTCGTCGTGCCGAGCTGGCAAGGGATCGCGGTTACCTGCGACAGGTGCTGCGCGTGGGCAACGCTCGCGCCAACGAGATCGCGGATGCGACGCTCGCGGAGGTGCGGCAGGCGATGCGCAGTGTGTACTGACGTCAGTCCTTGGCGAGGAAGATCGTCTCGGTTGGTTGAGCTTCGCCGGTCATCCGCCGCTCCAGCAGGGTGATCCCGGCCGCGATCTCCGGCAGCCGCAGGCACATCGCGGCGAACCGGAGCGCGTCCGGGTCGGTGAGCGGCCGCCTTCGCTCGAACATCGGCAACGCGATTTCGTGCAGGCGTTGTGCGGCCCTGCCCTCCCATCCGCTCGCGAGGTTCCAGGTTCCCTCGGTGAGCTGGCGGGCAAGGGAGTCCAGCGCCACGACGGTGTCGCGGAAGGAGGAGAGCTCGAGGAAGCGGTGGCAGAACGTGTTGAACCAGTTCTCCGGCTCCTTCGACCGGAACGCAGCTTCCAGCGCGGAATCCAGTACCTCGCCCATGGGGCTGGGGTCCACCAGGGTGGGCAGGCGCTTCACGAGATCGTGCGCCTTGCCGCGCCGGGTCCAGACGTCCTGCCTGAGTTCGGTGAGCCGCTCACGGTCGACGGGCACGTCCTGCGCGTCGTTGGCCTCCTGCCGCATCATCTTCTTCTCGGCCGCACGGGTCGCCTCCTGAGCCTCG
Organism: Allokutzneria albata; assembly: GCF_900103775.1. GTDB lineage: Bacteria > Actinomycetota > Actinomycetes > Mycobacteriales > Pseudonocardiaceae > Allokutzneria > Allokutzneria albata. The sequence continues at coordinate 429,301 of NZ_LT629701.1, forward strand.
AGGACGAAGGTCAGCGCTCGGTGCGCGTCGGAGATGCCCGTACCGCGACCGAGTGGAATCGCGAGCGTGGTGACCAGCTCAGGGTCAAGGTCTTGCGGATAGTCGAGATGTCTCGCCCACGAACCGCACCGTGCCAGGACGGTGTCGTACTCGATGCGGGAGCCCGCGTTCACGTGCTGGTGAACGTGATCTGCCGCCACCTCGACGACCTTGCGCACCATGAGGAATCTCAGAATCGGCTCGAGCCGGTCGAGGTCGTCGTCGACGTACCGCCGAAGCGTGGCGGCGTCAACGGCGTTCGGGTGCTCGGTTCCGGGCGGCAGCCACAGGTCCGAGCTGGTCCAGACGGTGCGTCCGGCGGGAACGAGGCGCCGCGCCGCGGTCACCTCGGCGGGCGTCGGCAGCCGGTAGCCCGACTCGTCCTCGATGACGGTGTTGACCCACCGCAGGAAGGCCGCGGCGTCGCCGGCGCGCACTCCGGCGACCGGGTCGGTGTCGTCGCTGTCCGGGTAGGGGTTTCCCGTGTCAGCCAAGAACAATTCGTAGATGCCGGCGCTGATCGGCCGGGCGCACACCGGCCCGACGCGGTCGCGGAGGTGCCGGACGAGTTGCACGGTGGCGCGCAGTCGTCGGCGACCGGGGTCGTCGTCATCGCCGCTGAGGAAGCGTTCCAGGCGGGAGCGCAGCCCGGGGGCCAGGTCGCTGCTCTGCTCGGCGCAGTCGAAGGCCAGCGACAGGGCGTTGACGGTCCCGGACCGAAGGCACGCCTCCACGATCGGATCGGCATCGGACTGCGCGGCGTAGAGCAGCGAGGTCTCCCGCCACCACAGATCGTCCACTGCGGACGTCAGGATGTCGGCGATGCCCTTGTCGCGGATGTACGCGGCGGCAAGGGATTCCTGGAAAGTCAGGTGGGCGAAGCAGAACAGGCCGCTCTCCCGCTCGACGATCAGGCCGTAGGAGCAGACCTCGGTCAGGAAGGCGTCGGCGGTGACGTCGGTGGCCATCCGGCTCAGCGCGGCCTTGAGCGTGTTCACGACCTCCTTGCGGGGGAGGTCTCGCACGCGCTCGCGCATCATCGTGAACGCGAGTCCGCGCAGCAGCGTCTCCTTGCGGTCGCTGCGGAGGTCGGACGGCAGTTTCTTGGCCTCCTGTCGCCGCCAGAGCATCACCTGGCAGATCTCGCTGTAGAGCTCGGCGCGGCTGCCCGGCAAAGCGCCGCGGTAGCGGTGCACGTTCGCGACCATCGTGAGCAGCAACGGGTTCGCGGTCAGCTCGGCGAGCCCTGGCGCGTGGTGCAGCCGCCTGAGCAGGTCTTCGGCACCGGCCAACCGCTGTTCCTCGGGCGCGTCCCGCTCCACCGCCCGGTACCACGCGCGCACGAAGCGGGTCACCTGCTCATCGGTGAATCCGCGCACCTGCACCACGACGGCACCCTCGATCCCGGCGCTGCGGAAGCCGCGCGGTCGTGACGTGATCACGAAGTCGTTCTTCGCGTACTGCTTCGCCTGGCCCTCCACCCAGTCCGCGACCGCGCGCCGGTCCTCCTGGCGGGACACCTCGTCGAGCCCGTCGAGCAGGACGACGCAGTCACCGTCGCGCAGCCGCTGCTCGAACCAGCCGGGCGGCTCGAACCGGCGGTAGTCGCCGAGCGTCCTGCGCACCAGGGCGGGCACGGAGATCTCCCGATCGCCGACGATGGCTGAAACGTGGTCACGCAGGTACAGCAGGATCGGCACGGTGCGCTTCCGCCTGCCGCGGCCCCTGGAGATCGTCCTCGCGGTGTGCCGCAACAGGGTCGTCTTGCCGCTGCCGGGAGCGCCGATCACCGCGAGCACGACCGCCTGGTCCCGGTCGAGGAAGTGGCCGATGGGGTGGCGATGGGTGACATCGGCGGGCAGGTCCGCGAGCACGCTCTCGGACACCTGGTGCGGTGCCCGGTACGCGAGGCTGACGTCGACGAAGACCTCGTCCAGCTCCGGGGTGCGATAGCCGACCGTCGCCAGTCCCTTGAGGTCGACGAATCGCAGGCTGTCCCGCACGAACTCGCGGTAGCGCCTGCCGAACCTGGTGACGCGTCGCCGCAGGACCTGGTCTGTGTGCTCGACGAGCCGGGCGCGCCACCGTTTCCAGAGTTCCTTCGGCACGAACAGCAGCGCCGCGCCGACCGTCACGGCACTGAGGAGTAACCAGCCCCAGAGATCCACGGCGCGCAGTATGCCGCTTGGGCAAACGCCTGCCTCGCGTTCGCGGAACGACGGTCACGATGGCAGCAGGGGGTGGACGCCGGGTGGGAGGGTGCCCGCCGTGGCGGTGAAGTGGTCGAGCAGCGTGGCGCGGAACGCGCGGCCCGCATTGGTCGGGGTCGTGTCGGCGCGCTGGGCGAGCGCGATGGTGCGGCTCATTCCCGGTGGCGCCAAAGGGGTTCCGCGCAACGACGGCCGGGCCGCGAGCACCATGCTCGGCACGATCGCCAGGCCGAGACCCGCCTCCACGAAGCGCAGCACGGCGTCCATCTCGCCGCCCTCCACCGCGAACACCGGCTCGAAGCCCTCGCGGTGGCACGCGTCCAGGGTGACCTGCCGGAGGTCGTAGCCCTGGCGGAACATCACCAGCGGGCGCTCGCGCAGCTCGGCGAGGCGGAGGTGGCGGCGCCGGGTCGGGGCGGGCCCGGCGGCGGGGGAGGCCACCACCAGGTCCTCGCGCAGGATCGGGGTGCTGGTCAGCGGGCCGGGTGTGCGCGGCTCGGACGCGATGACCAGCGCCAGGTCCAGCTCGCCGCGGTCGAGCGCGCCGACCAGGTCCTGCGAGCCGCCCTCCTCGACGACCAGCCGGATACCCGGGTAGCTGTCGTGGAAGCGGCGCAGCACGTCGGCGAAGATGCTGGCGCACAGGCTCGGCGGGGCGCCGACCCGGACCCGCCCCCGGCGCAGCCCGGCCAGCTCGCCGACCTCCAGGCTCGCGGTGTCCACATCGGACAGGATGCGCTCGGCGATCGGCAGCAGCGCCTCGCCTGCCGGGGTGAGCGCGATGTTGCCGCGCAGCCTGGTGAACAGCTCGGCGCCCAGCTCCTCCTCCAGTGCGCGGATCTGCTTGCTCAGTGAGGGCTGCGCCACACCGGCCTCCTCGGCGGCCCTGGTGAAATGGCGGGTCCTGGCCACCGCGAGGAAGTACCTGAGCTGCTGCAACGTCATGACCATAGCTTAGGGCTATCGAGACGAGTCTGACGATGTATTGGACTTATCGAAACCTCCGCTCCTAGCGTCGAGGCGTGTCCCGAACCACCACCCTCTGGCGATCCAGCGTCGGGAAGAAGGCCGTGATGGCCGTCTCCGGCGTGGCGCTGCTGCTGTTCGTCGTCGCCCACATGGTTGGCAACCTGAAGGTCTTCCTTGGCCCTGAGTCGATGGACGGCTATGGCCGCTGGCTGCGCTCCATAGGTTCCGCGTTGCTGGGCAACGAGGGCGTGCTGTGGGTGCTGCGCATCGGGCTGGTCGTGATGATCGTGCTGCACATGACCGCCGCCATCCAGCTCGCCCGCCGCGCCCGCGCCGCCCGCCCGGAGGGCTACCGCGCCCGCAGGCCGGTCCAGGGCAGCTACGCGGCGCGCACCATGCGCTGGGGTGGCGTGATCATCGTGCTGTTCGTGGTCTACCACCTGCTGGACCTGACGGTCGGCGTGCTCAACCCGCACGGGGTGCACGGTGAGATCTACCGCAACGTCACGGCCGACTTCCAGCTCTGGTACGTGACTTTGGCCTACACCGTCGCGGTTCTGGCTCTGGGACTGCACATCCGGCACGGCATCTGGAGTGCGTTGCAGACCCTCGGCGTGTCCAGCGCGCGAGTCGTCCGAACGGCCGCGCTCGGCGTCGCCGTCGTCATCTGCGTCGGATACCTGTCGGTTCCGTTCGCCGTTTTCTTCGGGTTGGTGAGATGAACGTGTACTACACCGAAGGTGCGCCCATCCGTGACGAGAAGGCTCCGGACGGACCGATCGAGACGCGTTGGGACAGGAGGAGATTCGGCGCGAAGCTGGTCAACCCCGCCAACAAGCGCAAGCTCACGGTCATCGTGGTCGGCACGGGGCTCGCCGGGGGCTCGGCCGCGGCGACGCTCGGCGAGCTGGGCTACAACGTCAAGTCCTTCTGCTACCAGGACAGCCCGCGGCGCGCGCACAGCATCGCGGCGCAGGGCGGGATCAACGCGGCGAAGAACTACCGCAACGACGGTGACAGCGTCTACCGGTTGTTCTACGACACCGTGAAGGGCGGCGACTTCCGCGCCCGTGAGTCCAATGTGTACAGACTCGCGCAGATCAGCGTGGAGATCATCGACCAGTGCGTTGCGCAGGGCGTCCCGTTCGCCCGTGAGTACGGCGGCCTGCTGGACACGCGCTCCTTCGGCGGAGCACAGGTTTCGCGCACGTTCTACGCACGGGGTCAGACCGGCCAGCAGCTGCTGCTCGGCGCCTACCAGGCGCTGGCGCGTCAGATCGCCGCGGGGCGGGTGGAGATGCACCCGCGCACGGAGATGCTGGACCTGATCGTCGTCGACGGACGCGCGCGGGGCATCGTCGTGCGGGACCTGGTCACCGGTGAGGTCTCGACGCACTTCGCCGACGCGGTGGTCCTCGCGACCGGCGGCTACGGCAACGCCTTCTACCTGTCGACGAACGCCAAGGGCTGCAACACGACCGCGATCTGGCGGGCGCACCGGCGCGGGGCGCTCATGGCGAACCCGTGCTACACGCAGATCCATCCGACGTGCATCCCGGTCAGCGGCGAGCACCAGTCGAAGCTGACCCTGATGAGCGAGTCGTTGCGCAACGACGGCCGCGTCTGGGTACCGAAGCGGGGCGGGGATTCCCGTGCCGCCAACGACATCCCCGAGGACGAGCGCGACTACTACCTGGAGCGGATCTACCCGAGCTTCGGCAACCTGGTCCCGCGGGACATCGCCTCCCGCGCCGCCAAGCACGTGTGCGACGAGGGCCGGGGCGTCGGACCGGGCGGGCTCGGCGTGTACCTCGACTTCGCCGACGCGATCAGGCGGCTCGGCCGCCCGGCCGTGGAAGCCAAGTACGGCAACCTCTTCGAGATGTACCAGCGCATCACCGGCGAGGACCCGTACGAGGTGCCGATGCGGATCTACCCCGCCGTGCACTACACGATGGGCGGGCTGTGGGTGGACTACGACCTGCGCAGCACCATCCCCGGGCTGTTCGTGATCGGCGAGGCGAACTTCTCCGACCACGGCGCGAACCGGCTCGGCGCGAGCGCGCTGATGCAGGGCCTGGCCGACGGCTACTTCGTGCTGCCCAACACGATCGGCGACTACCTGGCGGACGGTCCTTTCGAGGCCGTCGACGACTCGCACCCGGAGGTCGCCGCCGCCGTCTCCGAGGTGGTGGACCGGATCACCGCCCTGCTGCTGGTCAACGGCGACCGCACGGTCGACTCCTTCCACCGGGAGCTGGGCCACATCATGTGGGAGCACTGCGGGATGGAGCGCACCGAGGAAGGGCTGCGCAAGGCGCTCAAGCTGATCCCCGCGCTGCGCGAGGAGTTCTGGCGCCGCGTCAAGGTCCCCGGCAGCGGGGAGGGGCTGAACCAGTCGCTGGAGAAGGCGGGCCGCGTCGCGGACTTCTTCGAGCTGGCCGAGCTGATGTGCGTGGACGCGTTGCACCGCACGGAGTCCTGCGGCGGGCACTTCCGGGCCGAGAGCCAGACCCCGGACGGCGAGGCCCGGCGCGACGACGCGAGCTTCGCCTACGTGGCCGCGTGGGAGTACGCCTCGCCTCCGGTGCTGCACCGCGAACAGCTGATCTTCGACCACGTCGAGCCCACCCAACGGAGCTACAAGTGAGACTGACACTGCGGATCTGGCGACAGTCCACAGAGGACGACGGCCGGCTGGTGGACTACCGGCTCGACGACGTCTCCGAGGACATGTCCTTCCTGGAGATGCTCGACGTCCTCAACGAGGAGCTGATCCTCGCCGGGGAGGAGCCGGTGGCCTTCGACCACGACTGCCGCGAGGGCATCTGCGGCATGTGCGGCATCATGATCAACGGCGTCGCGCACGGGCCGGAACGGGCCACCACCGCCTGCCAGCTGCACATGCGGCACTTCGCCGACGGCGCCACGATCACCGTCGAACCCTGGCGCGCCAAGCCCTTCCCGGTGGTCAAGGACTTGGTGGTGGACCGATCGGCCTTCGACCGGATCATCGAGGCGGGCGGCTACATCAGCGCCCCGACCGGCAGCGCCCCGGACGCGCACGCCGTCGCCGTGCCCAAGCCGGACGCGGACACCGCCTTCGAGTCCGCGGCCTGCATCGGCTGCGGGGCCTGCGTCGCGGCCTGCCCCAACGGCTCCGGCATGCTGTTCACCGCCGCGAAGATCACCCACCTGAGCGTGCTGCCGCAGGGGCAGCCGGAACGCGATTCCCGGGTGCTGGACATGGTCCAGGCGCACGACGACCTCGGCTTCGGCGGCTGCACCAACACCGGCGAGTGCACCGCGGTGTGCCCGAAGGGCATTCCGCTGGAGTCGATCGGGCGGCTCAACCGGGACCTGCTGCGCGCCTCGCTGCGTCCCCGGCGTTAGATGGGGCCATGAGCATCCGTGAGGTGGAGATCTCCGACGAGTCCATCCGGCTCGGCCAGTTCCTGAAGCTGGCCGGGCTCGCCGAGGACGGGGTGCACGCGCGGGCGCTGATCGAGGACGGCGAGGTCACCGTCAACGGCCGCGAGGAGACCCGCCGCGGCAAGCAGCTCGTCCACGGCGACGTGATCGCCGTCCTCGGCGAGAAGGCCCGGCTGGTCTCGCGGGCGCTCTAGCCGGTCGGGGCGTTGCCGATGGCGACCTCCGCGGCCCTGCGGCCGAGCGCGCACGCGCCGTCCGGCTTGTTGCTGGCCAGCGTCTGGAAGACCAGGTAGTAGTCGTCGGAGACGGCGACGGACACGCGGCACGACTTGCCCTGGATGTCCAGGGTGCTGGCCGGGTAGCCCTTGATCGGCGCCTTCTCGCCCTGTGACTGCGCGAGGGAGACGGCCCTGTCGCTCTCGTGCACTTGGAGGTCGAGCGAGGTGCCCTCGCTGTCGGCCCAGAAACAGGTGGTCGGCGTCTGCGGGCGACCCTCGCGGGGGAAGCCGGACTGGTCCGACTTCGCCGACACCAGGCCCAGCTCACCTGCCTGCTGGGCGGTGACCAACGAGCACGGCTTGACGGTGCCGACCGCCAGCGGCTTCACCTCGAAGTCGGCGATCGAGGTCTTCTTGGCGGGATCCTTCGCCGCCGTCCCCCCGCATCCCGTGAGCAGCGTCAACGCCACCAGCGACACCCACAACCGTCCCCGCATCGGCATGTTCCTCTCGTCGGCGATGTGCGACGGTGAGGCTATCGCCTAGCAGAAGCGGGCGCCGAGCTCCTCGAAGATCGCCGTGTTCAGCTCGAAGGCCAGCCGGGACTCGGCGGCGATGCGCTGCTGCTCGGCGGCGTCCCACGGCGCGTCGTCCAACAACCGCCGGTAGCGCGCCTTGAACACCGGCGCCTTGGGGATGCCGGGGAAGCGGTAGAAGCTCAGCCCGGTTTCCTCGGTCAGGCCCAGGTGCCGGTTGAGCAGGGTGCGCAGGATCTGCCCGCCGGAGAGATCACCCAGGTACCGGGTGTAGTGGTGGGCGACGAACCCGCCCGCCCAGTCGAAGCACACCTCGTGGATGCGCGCGCAGTAGCGCAGCGTCGCCTCGCCCGGGGTGATCCGCTCGCGCCAGTCCGGGCCGATCAGCGCGGCCAGGTCCCTGGCCAGCGCCGGCAGCCGGGTCAGCTCGTCGTGCACGAACGCCCCCGCGACCGGGTCGGCGCGCATGACCTCGGCGGCCTGCTCCAGCGCGTCGTAGAAGAAGTAGTGCTGGGCGAGCATGGCCGTGTAGCCCTCGACCGGCAGCCTGCCCTCCGCGAGTGCGCCGATCACCGCGGTCCGCTCGGCCCGCCGGTGCGCCTCGTCGGTGGCTTCCTTGAGCAGCTCGGCGAAGCCCGTCGCCTCCGTGATCGCCATCGCGCCTCCTCAGTGTTCTGACAGTATGTCATATCAATCTGACGAGGCGTCAGGAAAACGCCCTTGTTAGGCCAACCTAACCTGGGCGTGGAGGGGTGGCAAGACCCCGGATCAGCGCTTGCGCGGGAGCTTGCGCGCCGACCCGTCGGCGTTCAGCCGCGCGCCCACCGCGCGCAGGACGAACAGCGTGGTCAGCTCGGCGTCCCCGGTGCCGCCGGACAGGCAGGCGTTGATCAGCGGGATCAGGCCGTCGACATCGGCCTGGGGCAGGTAGCCCTGGTCGATCCCGGCGCGCAGGATGCCGCGCAGCTCCTGCTCCAGGTCGCGCACGTGCTCGACGACCTGGCCGTAGGCGGACTGCGGCAGCAGCGAGCGCAGCGCGGGGCCCGGCGGGATGTGGTGCGCGGCGACCTCGCGCAGCTGGAAGCGCACGTAGGTGGCCAGGCGCCGCACCGGGTTGTCCACTTCGGACAGCGCGGCGCGCAGGCGCACCACGTAGCGCTCGGTCTCCGCCGCCGCGTAGGCGACGAGCAGCGCCTCCTTGTCCGGGAAGTGGTTGTACATCGCGGTGCGCCCCACCCCGGCGGCCGAGGCGATGTCGGCGAGGGTGATCCGGTCGAACCCGCGCTCGTACATCAGCCCGGCGAACGCGTCGAAGATCCGCTGCCGGGTCTGCTCCCGGTGCGCGGCGAGGGATCCCCCGATGATCTTCGGCACCGTTCGAGGATACCCCGCGGACCCGGCTCCGCCTCAGAAGCGGCACAGGCCGGTGATCTCCTCGGCGTGCTCGGGATAGTCCGCGGCCAGCTCGTCGGCGCGGCCGAAGTCCACCGAGTCGTCGGAGTACGGCGGCGACATGAACGTGCCCAGCAGGCTCCACTCGCCGGTGCTGCGGCTGCCCTGCCAGACCCCCGGCGGCACCACGACCTGCGGGCGCTGCCCCGCCGCCAGGTCCGGCCCCAGCACCGGCCGCTCCACCCGCCCGTCCGGGTGCAGCAGCACCATCTGCGCGGGCGCCCCGGCGTGGTAGCTGAAGATCTCCAGGTGCTTGAGCCGGTGCATCCCGGAGAAGTCCTGCGCGGTCATCAGGTAGTAGATGCCCGAGCAGTCCTCGCTGAGCCAGGTCTGCGCCCAGAACCCGCCCTCCACCGGCAGCGGCTGGAGCCCGAGCGCGTCGACGATCTCGTGGTACGTCACGTTGTCCCTACCAGGTCGGGTGTGTGGACACTCCACCGTCCACGACGAGATTCTGCCCCGTGATCCACTCGGCCAGCGGGGAGGCCAGGAACACGCACGCGTTGCCCACGTCCTCCGGAGTGCCCAGCCGGTGCAACGGCGCCGCGGCCCGCCACCGCGCCACCCCCTCCGGCCACTGCTCCTCGATGCCCGGGCGGCCGATGAGCCCCGGGGAGACCGCGTTGCAGCGAACGCCGAAGCGGCCGTACTCCAAGGCGGCGGCCTTGGTGTGCATGAGGACCGCGGCCTTGGTGGTGGCGTAGGCCGCGTGCCCCTCGGCGGGATGTGTGCCTTCGATCGAGGCGATCGTGATGACCGAGCCGCGAGCGTTGGGGATCATCGTGCGCACGACGGCTTGGGTGAGCGCGAAGACCGCGTTGAGGTTGGTGTCGACGATCTCGCGCCAGTCTTCGGCGGTGGTGTCCTTGAGCGGGCGGACCGTCTGGACCGCGGCGTTGTTGACGAGGACGTCGACGGGGGCGATTTCGTGGATCATGCGCTGGAGCTGTAGGGGGTCGGTGAGGTCGGCTTTGGTTGTGGTGCCCCGGATTTCCTCGGCGAGCGCTTTCGCGGGGGCGGCGCTGTGGTGGTGGTGGGCGATCACCTCGGCTCCGGCGGCGGCGAACCTCCTGGCGATGCCGGAGCCGATGTTCCCGCCTGCGCCGGTGATGAGCACGCGTTGTCCGTTGAGGTTGATCACGGGGGTCATTATGGGGGGCGGGGTACGGCTGGGCTTCCAGCGTGGGGTCGGCTTGACCTGGGGCCCCTTGCGCGTGCCGGGAAAGGCCGGGCGGGCACGGGAGGGATCCCGGCCCCGCGTGGCAAGCGTATGGCACGCGCACCCCAGGTAAAGCCTCGGATCCGTTTGCGGCCTACGTTTGTCCACAATGGACTTAGACATGTAAACTGTTGCCGCTACTGGGAATTCACCCTCTCGTGATTCGATGTCGATCTTTCACTCTGAGACAATGGAAGCAGAGTCGAAAGGGGGTGAAAGTGTTGAATCCCAAGGCATTGATCCACTTGATCAAACACCATCTCGCGCAGGCTGATGACTACAAGTTGACCGGTGATGTGTTGCTGGAGCGGATGAAGGATTGGGAGACCCTCGCGGCGTTGGTTCTCGCCGCCGCCACCGATACCGCGACCGAGGCGGAATCCCAAGGGCTGCACACCGCGCACAGCTGTAAGAACGTGGCGGTGCTGTTGCGGTCGAAGGTGAAACTCGAACCTGCCGAAGCGCAGCGGCGTGCCCGCTTGGTGCATGAGCTCCCCGCGCTGCCTGCGACGCGGAAGCGGATGTACGCCGGGGAGATCAGCGGCCGCCATGCGCTGGTGATCTCTGACGCGGTCAAGCGTGTCCCTGCTGAACGCAAGGATGAAGCCGAGCAGTACCTGGCGCGGGTGGCGCCGACGATGCACCCGCGTGACCTGATGGTGGCAGGGAAGTATCTGCGCAGTGTCCTCGACCCGGACGGCACCTTCCGGGACGAGCAAGAGGCGGTGGCTCGGCGGGAGTTGCGGATGGCCAGTGATCAGGACGGGTCCCTGCACCTCAAGGGGGTCTTCCCGTTGATCGCCGGCCAGAAGATCAAGACTGTGCTGGATGCACTGGCGAAACCGCGCACGGTGGATGGGGAGAAGGATCCCCGGACGGCGGGGCAGCGGTATGCGGATGCGTTCGAGGAGGTCATCGACCTGGCCATGGCCACGCGGGATCTCCCCGAGACCGGGGGACGGCGGCCGACCGTGGTGGTGACGATGGACTTCGAGAAACTCCGCGCCATGCTCGGCAGCGGCACCACCGCCACCGGAGACCCCGCTTCGGCGGGGTTGGTGCGGCAGATGTGCTGTGACGCGGGGATCATCCCGACCGTCCTGGGTGGGGACAGTGAACCTCTCGACCTCGGTCGGGAACGACGAACGGCCTCGGTGGCCCAGCGCAAAGCACTCGCCGTGCGGGACAAGGGGTGTGCGTTCCCGGGATGTGATCGGCCACCGGCGTGGACGGAAGCTCATCACGTATGGCACTGGATAGACGGCGGACCCACCGACCTCGACAACCTGGTTCTGCTCTGCGTGTATCACCATCACGTGATGCACGAGCAGGAGTGGACGATCGTCTTCGAGCACGGGATACCCAGCTTCATACCGCCCCGGTGGATCGACGTGGAGCAGAAACCCCTGCGCAACATCAGAGTTGACTACCCACTGACGCTCTAACGTGAGGCAACGTGACAGATGTGTGGATGGTGCGCGCCGGGGACACGGTCCTCGCGGAGCTGCACGACATCACCGTGGACATGCCGTGGTTCACGGCGCGTCTGCGGCCCCGGAACGGATTCGAAGCGGTGCGCGGGCTCTTCGCGGACGAAGTCCGCCTGCTCAACGCGGAGCCGTTCGACGAAGAAGCGTGGGAAGCGGCGTACGAGCGCGTCGCCGAAGCCGTGGTGCTGGTGCGGCCGGTCGGCGAGACCGTCGAGGACTTCCTGCTGCACATCGACGGGGAAGAAGCGCGGTTCAGGATCTAGGCCGAAAGGACGGTGCCGCTGCACGCGACACCGTCCCTGCGCACCTACAGAGGGGTGACGTAAGCGCCGGAGATACCGCCGTCGACGAGGAACTGCGACGCGGTGATGAACGAGGCGTCGTCGCTGGCGAGGAAGGCGACAGCGGCGGCGATCTCGGAGGCTTCGGCGAAGCGGCCCAGGGGGACGTGGACCAGGCGGCGGGCGGCGCGCTCGGGGTCCTTGGCGAACAGCTCGCGCAGCAGCGGGGTGTTCACGGGGCCGGGGCACAGGGCGTTGACGCGGATGCCTTCGCGGGCGAACTGCACGCCGAGCTCGCGGCTCATGGCCAGGACGCCGCCCTTGGACGCGGTGTAGGAGATCTGCGAGGTGGCAGCGCCCATCACGGCGACGAACGAGGCGGTGTTGATGATGGAGCCCTTGCCCGCCTCCTGCATGTACGGCAGCACGTACTTGCAGCACAGATAGACAGAGGTGAGGTTGATCTGCTGGACCCGCTGCCACGCCTCGATGCCGGTGGTGAGGATCGAGTCGTCCTCGGGCGGCGAGATGCCCGCGTTGTTGAACGCGATGTCGATCCGGCCGTGCATGCCGTGCACGGCCGCGTAGAGGCGCCGCACATCCTCCTCGTTGGACACGTCGGCACGGTGGAAGTCGCCACCGACCTCCTTGGCGGCGGCCTTGCCCGCGGCCTCGTCGAGGTCGACGATCACGACCCTCGCGCCCTCCTCGGCGAAGCGGCGCGCGGTGGCGAGACCGATGCCGCTGGCCCCGCCGGTGATCACGGCGACCCTGTCCTGGAGACGTTGCATGACCCTCATTCCTCCGTTGCCACAAAGACGTTCTTGACCTCGGTGAAGCCGTCCAGCGCGTCGGGGCCGAGCTCCCGGCCGAGACCGGACTGCTTGAAACCGCCGAACGGCGTCCAGAACCGCACCGAGGAGTGCGAGTTCACCGAGAGGTTGCCCGCCTCGACCGCGCGCGAGACGCGCAGCGCCCGCCCGACGTCGCGGGTCCAGATGGAGCCGGACAGGCCGTACTCGGTGTCGTTGGCCAGCCGGACCGCGTCCGCCTCGTCCTCGAACGGGAGCACGGACACCACCGGACCGAAGACCTCCTCCCGCCACGCGCGGTCCTGCGCATCGGTGGGCAGGAGAACCGTTGGCGGATACCAGAACCCCGGACCGGACGGGCACGTGCCGCGGAACGCGACGCGGTCGTCGTCCACATAGGAAGCGACGCGGTCGCGCTGGGTCGCGGAGATGAGCGGACCCATCTCGCTGTCCTCAGTGGACGGATCTTGGACGCGGACGCCCTTGACCGCCGGTTCGAGCAGTTCCAGGAACTTGTCGTAGGCACTGCGCTGCACCAGGATGCGCGAGCGCGCGCAGCAGTCCTGCCCCGCGTTGTCGAACACCCCGTACGGCGCGGTAGCGGCGGCCTTCTCCAGGTCGGAGTCGGCGAAGACGATGTTGGCGCTCTTCCCGCCCAGCTCCAGGGTCACCCGCTTCACCTGGTCCGCGCAGCCCGCCATGATCTGCTTGCCGACCGCCGTCGAACCGGTGAACACCACCTTGCGCACTGCCGGATGCGTGACGAAGCGTTGCCCGACAACCGATCCACGGCCAGGAAGCACCTGGAAGACGTCTTCGGGGATACCGGCGGAGCGGGCCAGCTCGGCGAGCCGGAGCGCGGTCAGCGGGGTCAGCTCGGCGGGCTTGAGCACGATCGTGTTGCCCGCCGCGAGCGCCGGGGCGAAACCCCACGAGGCGATCGGCATGGGGAAGTTCCACGGCACGATGATCCCGACGACGCCGAGCGGTTCGCGGAAGGTGACGTCGAGCCCGCCCGCGACCGGGATCTGCTTGCCGAACAAGCGTTCCGGCGCACCGGAGAAGTAGCGGAGCACATCGCGGACGTTGCCCGCCTCCCACCGCGCGTTGCCCAGCGTGTGCCCGGAGTTGGTGACCTCCAGCCGCGCCAGGTGCTCCAGGTCGGCGTCCACGGCGTCGGCGAAGCGGGCCAGCAGTCGGGCGCGGTCGCCTGGCGCCACGGCGCGCCACGCCGGACCGGCCTTGACCGCGCGCTCGATCGCCGCGTCGGTCTCGGCCTCGCCCAGCAGCTCGACCTCGGTCACCACCTGCTCCGTGGCGGGATCAACGACCTTCATGACGGCCTCCTGGCAGCCTCGGTGAACGCGGCGAACAGCCGCACGTCGTCAAGGGTTTCCTCGGGGTGCCACTGCACGCCCACCACGAACTCGCGGTCCGGCAGCACGACGGCCTCGATCGTGCCGTCCTCGGCCCAGCCGCTGGCGACGAGCCCGGAACCGAGCGCGTCCAGCGACTGGTGGTGGTAACAGCGCACCTTCACTCGCGGGCCGAGCAGGCTGCCCGGCATCTGCTGCTCGTCCAGCCGCACCGGCACGGGCCCGAACACGCCGGGGGAGATGCGGTGGGTGTCGTTGCCGACCACGTCCGGCAGGTGCTGGTGCAGCGTTCCGCCGCACGCGACGTTGAGCAGTTGGGCACCCCGGCACACCGCGAGCACCGGCATGTCCACCGACAGTGCGGCTTCCAAGAGCCGGTGTTCCCAACGGTCCCGGTCGGGCCGGACACCGATTGTCTTCGGATGTGCTTCGGCGCCGTAGCTTTCCGGTGTCAGGTCCGCGCCCCCGGCGAGCAGCAGCCCGTCCAGTCGCCGCAGCACTGCCGCCACGTCGACATCCATCGGCGGCAACAGCACCGGAATCGCGCCGGCCTTGGTCACGGCGGTGAGGTAGTTCTCCGGCAGCAGCGCGGCGCGGCGGCTCCAGTCGCCCCAGCTCGTCTCCTCCAGGTACGTGCTGATGCCGATGATCGGTGCCTCAGAGGCGTTCGAAACCACGCACCCGCTCCCAGTCCGTGACCGCCGCGTCGAAGGCCGCCTGCTCCACCCGAGCGGCGTTGACGTAGTGCTCCACGACGTCGTCGCCGAACGCGGCGCGGGCGATCTCGCTGGTGCGGAACAGCTCCGCGGCGTCGCGCAGCGTCGTCGGCACGCGCCCGGCGTCGCTGGCGTAGGCGTTGCCGGTCAGCTCCTCCGCCAGCGGGAGCTTGTTGTCGATCCCGTGCAGACCCGCCGCGATCAACCCCGCCACGGCGAGGTAGGGGTTCACGTCGCCGCCGGGAACGCGATTCTCGATGCGCAGCCCGGCTCCCTTGCCGACGAGCCGCAGCGCGCACGTGCGGTTGTCGCGGCCCCACGCCACGGCGGTCGGTGCGAAGCTGCCCGGGACGAAACGCTTGTAGGAGTTGATGTTCGGCGCGAACAGCAGGGTCAGCTCGCGCAAAGCGGCGAGCTGGCCCGCGAGGAAGTGCTCGGCCATTGCGGACATCCCGTGTGGACGGTCACCGGCGAAGACCAGTTCGCCGTCCGTTCCGCGCAGGCTGATGTGGATGTGGCAGGAGTTGCCCTCGCGCTGGTCGTACTTGGCCATGAACGTCAGGCTCATGCCCTGCTGCGCGGCGATCTCCTTGGCACCGTTCTTGTAGATGCCGTGGTTGTCGCACGTGGTGAGCGCGTCCGCGTAGCGGAAGACGATCTCGTGCTGGCCGAGGTTGCACTCGCCCTTGGCCGACTCCACCTTCATGCCCGCGCCCGCCATCCCGGTGCGGATGGCCCGCAGCAGCGGTTCCACCCGCGCGGTGCCCAGCAGCGAGTAGTCCACGTTGTACTGGTTGGCCGGGACCAGCTTGTCGTAGCCCTTGTCCCACGCCTGCTCGTAGCTGTCGCGGAAGACGATGAACTCCAGCTCGGTGCCGACCATCGCGGTCAGCCCGCGCTCGGCCAGCCGTTCCAGCTGGGCGCGCAGGATCTGCCTCGGCGACGCCGCGACCGGATCGCCGTTCTCCCAGACGACGTCGGCGATCACCAGCGCGGTGCCCGGCTGCCACGGGGTGCGGCGCAGCGTGCCGAGGTCGGGGTCGAGCACGAAGTCGCCGTAGCCGGTCTCCCACGACGACATCGCGTATCCATCCACAGTGGACATCTCGACGTCGACGGCGAGCAGGTAGTTGCACGCCTCGGCGTGGTGCGGCAGCACGTCGTCGAGGAAGTGCCGTGCGTCGAGGCGCTTGCCCTGCAACCTGCCCTGCATGTCGGTCATCGCCAGGACGACGGTGTCGATCTCGCCGCGGTCGACCAGGTCCCGCAGCTGGCTGACGGACAACGGGGGGTGCGACACGGACAGCCTCCAATGGTCTGAAAATGGACCTTATTTCAGGACAGGAAGCCGCGCAAGAGCGCGGCGGTGCCCTCCAGGTGTTCGGCCATCGCGGTGGCCGCCCGCTCGGCGTTGCCGGACAGGATGGCCTGCACGATGCCCCGGTGCTGGGTGTGCGAGTGCTCGATGTTGTGCTGCAGCAAGGGAATGGCGTCCAGCAGCTCGTTGACGCGCATCCGGTTGTCGGCCACCGCCGCGGCCAGCGAGGGCGATCCGGTGATCTCGGCGACCGCCAGGTGCAGCCGCGAGTCGAGCTGCCGGTGGGTCCCCTCGTCCGAGCCCTCGACCTCGGCCTGGATCGTGACCAGGTGGTCCCGTTCCTGCGCGGTGAGGGTCCGCGCCGCGGCCGCGCGGGCCGCCCCGACCTCCAGGACGCAGCGGTAGGTCAGCACGTCGTCGAGGTCCGTCGACATGCTCGCGACGACCTTGGCCAGCGCGTCCGGGTCGTGCGGGGCAGCGCTCGCCCGGTAGGCGACGAACGTGCCGCCGAAGCGCCCGCGCCGCGATTCCACGTAGCCCGCCTGCTGCAACGCCCGGATCGCCTCGCGCAGCGTCATCCGGCTGACGCCCAGCCGTGTCGCCAGCTCGCGCTCGGGCGGCAGGCGCTCGCCCGTCGGCACGATCCCGAGCTTGATCGCCTGGAGGATGCGCTCGACCGCCTCCTCGAAGGCGTTGCCACTGCGCACCGGCCGGAACACCGTGTGGTCGATGTTCATTCCAGGTCCGCCTCGGCCAGCCGGATCGCCTCGAACTCCTCTTCCGGCGCCTGTGCGACGAGGTGGTGGCGGCTGTAGAACCAGAAGTAGGCGAGCGCGGCGAGGAGGATCCCGGCCGTGACCCCGGCCGCGGCGACGTCCACGAGGAACGTCGCCACCACGGCCGCGCACGCCAGGACGAGCGCGATACCGGTCGTCGCGATGCCGCCGGGGGTGCGGTACGGACGGGGCAGGTTCGGCTCGCGGACGCGCAGCACGATGTGCGAGACCATCAGCAGCACGTAGGAGACGGCAGCGCCGAACACCGCGATGTTGATCAGCTTCGCGCCGTTCTGGGTGATCGCCGCGAGGGCGAAGCCGATCGTCGCCGGGATGATCAACGCCAGGTACGGGGTCTTCCTGCGCCCGGTCAGCGACAGCGCGCGCGGCAGGTATCCCGCGCGGGACAAGGCGAACAGCTGCCGCGAGTAGCCGTAGATGATCGAGAAGAAGCTCGCGACGAGCCCGGCGAGGCCGATGTAGTTGACCACGCTCGCCAGCACCGAGTTGCCGCCGTAGGCCGCGCGCAGCGCGTGCACCAACGGGTTGTCGGAGGTCATCAGCGTCTTGCTGCCCGCGCCGCCGGGCGCGACGACGAGGATCAGCGCCGCGAACACCAACAGCACCAGCATGGCCGCGACGATGCCCCTCGGCATGTCCTTGGCGGGATCGCGCGCCTCCTCCGCGGCGAGTGGAACCCCTTCCACCGCCAGGAAGAACCAGATCCCGTAGACGAAGGCCGCCAGTACTCCGGCGATGCCGAACGGCAGGAACGTGCTGGCGCCGAAGGCATCGGTGGGCGCGATGTCGAAGAGCTTGTCCCATTCGACGGCGGGCAGCATCCCGATGACGAAGATCAGCAGGCCGGCGACGGCCACCCCGGTGATCACGAACATCAGCTTCAGCGCCTCGCCGACGCCGTAGAGGTGCACGCCGACGAAGATCGCGTAGCAGACCAGGTAGACCGGCCACGAGTTGGTGAGCCCGAACAACCCGAGCGACTCCACGTAGCCGCCGATGAACACCACGATCGCGGCCGGGGCGATCGTGTACTCGATCAGGATCGCCGTTCCGGTCGCGAACCCGCCCAGGGGCCCGAGCGCCCGCCGCGCGAAGCCGTACCCCGCGCCCGCGACCGGCATCGCCGAGGCCATCTCCGCGAGGCCGAAGACCATGCAGGTGTACATCAGCGCCATGCACGCGGTCGCCAGCAGCAGGCCGCCCCAGCCGCCCTGCGCCAGTCCGGAGTTCCACCCGGAGAAGTCCCCGGAGATCACGTACGAGACCCCGAGCCCGGCCAGCAGCACCCACCCCGCCCGGCCGGTGCGCAGCTGGCGCTTCTCCAGATAGCCCTGCCCGACGTCGTCGTAGTGCGCGTCCCTGCTCACCGACCGCCTCCAGCCTTCACGCCGCCCGGAACGCAAATAGTCCACAGTTAGACCATTGCCAGCGTGTGTGAGGGAGGTTACAAACCCCTGACAGCCTGTCAAGGCCCGCGGTCGTCCGAACGGCCGATTGCGCCAGGGGTGTGCCCACGAGCTGGTTGCGGACGAGATTGACCAGTGAGCAGTGGTCCGACGGTGCCCATTGCGTTCGGGCTGGAGCACGACGAAGACGGTTACCACCGTTCTCTGTCGAGCATCGTGACGTCCTGCCGCTCGCGGAGGGGATTGGGAAGATCGCTTCCACCCCGTTCTTCTGCTCTCCGGATCATTCCGCTGGCCACATCGACGTGGTGAAGAGCCGGCCTTCCATGACGTCACCGCGTTGACGGCGGGTTCGGTGCCCAAGCGAGCGGATTTCGCGGGCGTTCATGCCTACGTGCGGGACGGGTTCGTCCGCGGGCGATGGGACTTCGAGGTGGCGTGCTTGTCCTTGGAGCACCGATCGATGATGCAGTGATCAACTCCGGCTCCGGCAAAGTTCCTCCGAAAGGGCGGTGAGCGCGCTAGCGTCGCGCGCATGGGATACACGCGGAGGGCGTTTCTGGGGGCGGTCGGGGCCGTGGCGCTCGGAGCGTCGCGGGCGGAGGCGTTGCCGGACTACATCAGCGGCAAGGTGATCCAGGAAGCGTTGAACAGGGCGCGCGATGGCAAGGGGCCGAAGGACGCGGCGGGGCGGTTCATCGCGAAGCCGGGCAAGGGGACCTACCTCCTCACGGAGCCGCTGATCATCCACGGGAACACGCACCTCGACGTGACCGGAATCCGCATCGTGGCGCGGTTCCCGGCGACGGGCGTGAAGAAGACGATGGTGCTCAACGCGGTCTCGGCGAGCACGGGTGGGTACGCGGCGCCGGGGAACATCGCGATCACGGGTGGTTCGTGGGACCCGACGTGGGACTTCTTCCAGCGCGGCGTGGGGGACCAGGCACCGCCGATGAACGTGATCACCTTGATCCACACGAAGAACGTGGTGCTGGACGGCGTGACGATCTACAACACCAAGCACTGGCACGCGATCGAGCTGAACGCGATCCGAGACGCGACGGTGCGCAACTGCGCACTGCTGGGGTGGATCGCGGACCCGAAACAGGGGCTGTGGCACGGAGAAGCGCTGCAGCTCGACCTGCCGACAGGCGCGAACACGTGGGCGGGCAAGGCGGACGGGACGCCGTGCCGGAACATCGTGATGCGCGGCAACACGTGCGACAAGTCGGGGTCGCAGCTCGGGTTCGGGCAGTTCACCGGGTCGCACACGACGCAGGCCGGGATGACGCACAGCGAGGTGCTCGTCGAAGGCAACACGGTGCGCAACGCGCGGTGGGACGGCATCGGCACGCTCAACTGGCAGAACGTGCGGATTCTGAACAACACGGCGGAGAACTGCGAAGGCGGGATCTACGTGAAGTCCGCCGACGCCAACAGGACCGTCGAGATCACCGGCAACAAGGTCTCGGGCACCGGGAAGCGGGCCGGTGTCGGGATCAGGGCGGTGAAGCCGATCAGCGACGTGGTGGTCTCCGGTAACACGGTGACGCCGTGCTCGTTCAGCTACGTCGGCGACATCGCGTACCGGAGCCCACCACAGCGGTGCTAGGCGCAGGCGCCGAGGTCTTCCCAGACGCCCCAGCTGCCGGTGGTGCCGGGCTCGTCGCCGCGGGTCCACCACCTGGCGCGCCACTCGTGGTTGCCGTGGGAGACAAGGGCTCCGCCGGTGTAGACCGAGGTTGCTGCCCAGGCCGGGTTGTCACAGGCACCGGTGACCGGAGTGCGCCACGGGACCTGGGGGGACTTGTAGTAGTTGACGCCCCCTGCGGCCCAGCGCGGGGCCTGGGCGCCGAGGCGCTGCTTGAACGCGTCCCAGTTGTGCGAGGACGCGGGGGACCAGCCGAGCTCGGCAACCGCGGGCAGGCGCGGGAAGGCCATGAACTCGATGTCGGACAACGTCTTCAGCGTCTCCGACCACAGAGGGGCTTCCACGCCGAACACCGCGGACTCGCCGACGCCCTGCGCGTAGGTGGCCGGGTTCCAGTTGTACGCGTCCTGCACCTCGATGTAGCCGGCCCAGTTCAGGCCGAGCGGGGTGTTGGCGTTGTACTTCATGTCCAGGTACGCCTTGTTGGCAGGCGACATGAGCACCTTGTTGCCGCGCGCGGCGGCAGCGGCGACGGCGGGGTTGCTCGCCTTGGTGTCCCAGAACTGGATCACGGTGGAGGTGGGCACGTCCGGCTTGGCCTTGGCGACCTCGTGCCAGCCCATCGCGGTCTTGCCGTGCTTGGCCACGATCGGCATCACCTTGGCCATGAACGTGTTGTAGTCGGCATCGGAGGTCGCGTGCGCCTCGTCACCGCCGAGGTGGAAGTACTTGCCCGGGGTCAGCGCGGCGATCTCGCGCACCACGTCGTCGACGAACTTGTAGGTGATGTCCTTGTTGATGCACAGGGAGCTGTAGCCGACCTCGATGTCGGTGCGCAGCGGCGGCGCGACCCCGTTGCAGTTCAGCTCCGCGTAGGAGGCCAGCGCCGAGTTGGTGTGGCCGGGCATGTCGAACTCGGGGATCACCGTCATCTGCCGGGACGCGGCGTGCGCGATGATCTCCTTGTACTGCTCCTGGGTGTAGTAGCCGCCGGGGCCGCCGCCGACCTGGGTGCTGCCGCCGTAGGTGGCCAGCTTCGGCCAGCTCTTGATCTCGATGCGCCAGCCCTGGTCGTCGGTCAGGTGCAGGTGCAGAGTGTTGATCTTGTAGGCGGCGATCTCGTCGATGTAGCGCTTGACGGTCTCGACGGGGAAGAAGTGCCGGGCCACGTCCAGGTGCGCGCCGCGGTAGCCGAAGCGCGGGTGGTCGAGCACCGAGCCGCCGGGAACCGTCCACGGGCCGGGCTTGACGCTCGCGCTCTCCACCGCCGCGGGCAGCAGCTGGCGCAGCGTCTGCACACCGGCGAACAGACCGGCGGCCTTGGTGCCGCGGATGACCACGCGGTCCGCGCTCGTGTCGAGCTGGTAGCCCTGGTCGCCGACGGCCGGGTCGGCCCCGGTCAGCAGCAGCGAGATGCCGTTGGCGTGCGCCGCGGCCGAGGGCACGACGGGCAGGGGGAAGCCGGTGGGGCGGCGCAGCAGCTCACCGAGGTACGCGCCGACGCCCGCGGCCTCGGGGCCGGGCTGGACGAAGATCTTGGTGGTCGCGGAGATCGTGAACTTCACCGCCGCGTTCGGGGTGGCCTTCACGGGTGCGGGGACGACGTCGGAGTAGGCCGATGCGGGAGCCTGGGCCAGCGCGGCGGGCGCGCTCGCGGCGAACCCGGTGGCGACCAGCAGAGCGGCGGCCAGGCCGCTGCCCAGCCGCGCGCCGATGCGTGGAGATCTCACGGTGATCCTTCCCGGTGGAGTGCACACGCTGCACCAGGGCGGCGGACATACGCGGCGGCGGCGCCCGAGCAGGGACCGTCCCGGGTGTGACGGGACCGGTCCGAACCCATGGATATCCGGCGGTATGTCCGGTGTCAAGGTCTAGACCACCGGGCTCCGGTCAGTACCGGGGCGGCCCCTGCGGCGGCCCGTACCCGGGCGGCGGGCCCTGACCAGGGGGCGGACCGGGGACGGCCTGCGGACCGGTGGGCGGCGGGCCGTACCCCGGCTGCGGCCCGTATCCGGGACCGGGGCCGTAGCCGCCCTGCGCCGGGAAGGGCGCCGAGATCGGGCTCGGGCCCTGCGCAGGCGGTCCGGCCGGACCCCCGCGGCCCGCGATCATCTCCCTGAGCTTGGCGATGCCGTAGAGCAGGTAGCCGACCGCGATCACCGCGACCAGGAAGCTGATGACCGTGGCGGCGAAGCTGCTCTTGGTCGGGTTCAGGAACTTGTAGAGCTTGCGGTAGACCTCGGCCGAGAGGAAGTAGACGAGGTAGGCGAGCGGGAACGCGATCCAGGTCAGCGGGTACCACCACTTGGTCCTGGCCTGGTTGCGCCCGACGAAGATCCAGTCGATCAGCACCACCAGCGGCGTCCAGATGTGCTCGAACGGCTGCTCGTCGAGATCGCCGCCCATGACCCCGAAGAAGGTGCCCATGACCAGCAGCAGGAGCACCGTGGTCGCGCCGCGAAGCCACGGAGAGGAGGGCTCGTGCCTGCGCCCGCCGGTGAACAGCGGGTACAGCAGCAGGAAGGTGTAGAAGATCCCGGTGGCGAGGCTGGCCTGCTGGCTGAGCCCGGCCCAGTTCCTGGTCCAGCCGGTCGCGTCGCTGAACCCGTAGAGGGCGAACACGACGATGAGCAGGCGCCACGCGCTGACCCCCGCGAGCACCCCGGGGCTGACCCGCTGCGGCGGTGGGCCGGACCACGGTGGTTGGTAGGGCCCGGGCTGCTGCCAGGTCATCGCCATCTCGGTGTCCCCCGTTCGTTCGCCCGGTCGGCGCAGCGAATGGTAGTCACCCCGCGGCACGGAGACGTCTCGAATGGACCAACCGGGTTCACATCCTTGACAGCGTGGAATGGTCTAGTCCATTTTCGGGAAACGCCGCCGCCGTCCAGCACTGATCTGGAGGTGGGGCATGTTCCGCGCACTGGCCATGTCGGCGCTCGTCGTCGCGGCCCTGGCGACACCCGCGGCAGCCACTGTGACAATGCTCGATCCCGCAAGCGGATCTTCGGTGAACCTGGTGTCCAATCCCGGGTTCGAAACCGGCACGCTCGCGGGCTGGTCGTGCACCAGCGGCACGGTGACCGGCACGGCGCGCACCGGGGAGCACGCGCTCTCGGCGACCCCGGCCGGGCAGGACCAGGCCCGCTGCACGCAGACGGTCCGCGTCCAGCCGAATTCCACGTACAAGCTCTCCGCGTGGGTCAGGGGCAGCCTCGTCTACCTCGGCGCGGGCGGCGCCGGGATGACCGAGACGAGCACCTGGACGCCGGGCGGTGCGGACTGGACGCAGTTCTCCCTCAGCTTCACCACGGGCGCGAGCACCACGAGCGTCGGCGTGTTCACCCACGGCTGGTACGGCCAACCCGCCTACCAGGTCGACGACGTCGTCCTGGACGGCGCGTCAGGAGGCCGGCCGGAGCTGCCGTCAGTCCCGAGTGGACTGTCGACGACCGGATCGTCCGCCAACACGATTTCCCTTGCCTGGAGCGCGGTCGCGGGTGCGGACGGGTACAGCGTCTACCGCGACGGTGTGAAGGCCGGCGACGCCACGGGCACCAGCTTCACCGACACCGGGCTCAAGCCGTCCACGACGCACACCTACGCCGTGACGGCCTACAACGGAGCGGGGGAGTCCGCGCGGTCGTCCACGATCAGCGCGACCACCGGGCGTGAGTCGGAGCCGAACCCCGCGCTGCCCAAGCACCTGCTGACCGGCTACTGGCAGAACTTCGTCAACGGCGCGGCACCTCTGCGCATCCGCGACGTCAACAACCACTACGACATCATCGCGATCGCCTTCGCCGACGCCGATCCCGCGAAGCCGGGCGCGGTGACGTTCAAAGTCGACTCCGGGCTGTCGTCGGCGCTCGGCGGCTACTCCGACGCGGACATGATCGCCGACATCGCCGCGAAACGGGCGCAGGGCAAGAAGTTCGTCTTCTCGGTCGGCGGGGAGAAGGGCAACGTCGACCTGAGCAGCTCGGCGAACGTGGCCAACTTCGTCTCCTCCATGGAGGCGCTGATCCGGAAGTTCGGCGTGGACGGCCTGGACATCGACCTCGAGCACGGCATGCACGTCGACAACGTCGCCGCGGCATCGCGCCAGCTCCAGCAGCGCATCGGCGCCGGGTTCGTGCTGACCATGGCCCCGCAGACCATCGACACGCAGCCGGGCGGCCGCTACCTCCAGCTGCTGGCGAAGATCAAGGACATCACCACGGTCGTGCACATGCAGTACTACAACTCCGGCTCGATGAACGGCTGCGACGGCAAGGTCTACTCGCAGGGCGGGGTCGACTTCATCACCGCGCAGGCGTGCATCCTGCTGGAGACGCTGCGGGCCGACCAGGTCGCGCTCGGCCTGCCGGCATCGCCCTCCGGGGCGGGCAGCGGCTACGTCGACCCCGGTGTGGTCAACAACGCGCTCAGCTGCCTGGCGAAGGGCACGAACTGCGGCAGCTTCAAACCGTCCCGGACCTATCCTGACCTGCGCGGAGCGATGACCTGGTCGATCAACTGGGACAAGTCCTCCGGCGACCGCTTCTCCGGCACGGTGCGCCCGCACCTGGGGTCGCTGGGGTGAGGCGCGGGGTGGTTCGGAGAGCCCTCTCAGCGGTGTTAGACTGCTCTGAGCTGCTGGCTTGAAGTGCCAGCGACCGGGGTGCTGACCGCCGCTTCCGCTGGCTGGACTAGGCTCCCCCACTGACGTTGACACCAGTAGTAATAGGACAAGGGGTTCGCGGAATGCCGCCCAAGAAGAAGTTGCGCGTGACGTTCGAGGCGACGCTCGAACTGGAGGCCGGCAACGCCGCTATGGTCGACCTCGGCAAGATGCTGGGTCCGACCGGTGTGAACACCCGTGGCGTCAAGCTCGAGTACGACGAGGCCACCGCCGCGCACCGGGGCGAGATCGTCCCGGTCGTGGTCACGGTCTACGAGGACCGCACCCACTCGCTGCGCTACAAGACGCCGCCGACCAGCTTCCTGATCCGTCAGGCGCTGGGCGCGCAGAAGGGCTCCGAGCAGCCCGGTCACAAGTCCGGCGGCACCCTGAGCGCCGACCAGGTGCGTGCGATCGCCGAGCGCAAGATGCCGGACCTGAACGCCACCAGCGTCGACGCCGCCGAGAAGATCGTCGCCGGCTGCGCCCGCTCCATGGGCGTCTCCGTCGCGAGCTGAACACCAGGCTGACGCGGAAGGGCCCCGGCTCCGGCCGGGGCCCTTCTCGTATCAGTAGGCCGCCGCGAGGGCCAGCACGTCCCGCGCGAGGTCCCGGGACGGGTCCAGCGGCAGGAACATGGTCACCGGCGTGGTGATCCCGGCCTCGGCGTAGCGCCGGACGTGCGCCGCGCACTCCTCCGGGCTGCCGTGCACCACCAGCTCGTCGACCACGCGGTCCGGCACCGCCGCGACCGCGGTCTTCCGCTCGCCGGCCGCCCACGCCGTCCACAGTGGACCCAGCGCCTCGCCGCGGCCCAGCCACCGCTGGAACTCCGCGTAGGCGGGCACGGTCAGGTAGCCGGCGATCAACCGCTTCGCCGCCGAGCGCACCAGGTCCGCGTTCTCCGAGACGCACACGAAGATCCGCGCGACGAGCTGCTTGCCCGGGCCCACGATCGGGGCCGCCTTGGCGACGTCCGAGGCGGACAGCCAGTTCAGCACCGCGCCGTCGCCCTCGGCTCCCGCCAGGCCGAGCATGCGCTCCCGCAACGCCCCCACGACGATGGGCAGCGTCGGTGACACCGGGCGCTCCAGCCGGAAACCGCTGACCTGGAAGGTGTCGTAGGACCGGTCGACCCGCTCACCGGCGAGCGCGGGGCGGAGGAAGCGCAGGGTGTCGCGCACGCGGCTGAACGGCCGCTCGTAGGGCACCGCGTTCCACCGTTGCGCGATGGCGGGGGAGGAGGCGCCGATGCCCAGGGTGAACCGGCCGGGA
Organism: Allokutzneria albata; assembly: GCF_900103775.1. Taxonomy (GTDB): domain Bacteria; phylum Actinomycetota; class Actinomycetes; order Mycobacteriales; family Pseudonocardiaceae; genus Allokutzneria; species Allokutzneria albata. The sequence goes on from NZ_LT629701.1 coordinate 455,158, forward strand.
GCGGCCTCGGCCATCGCCGCGGCGCTCATCGCCAGCAGCGCGGGGCCCCTGGTGAACACCGACGCGATGGCCGTGCCGAACCGCGCCTCCGGCAGCACCGCCGTCGCGTACGCCAGCGGTGTGAACGCGTCCAGCGCCGCCGTCTCGCTGCTCCAGAAGTCGGTGTAGCCGCTGTCGTACAAGCGGCGCAGCAGGTCCGCGTGCTCGTGCAGCGGCTGTCCCAAGGGGACGGTTATGCCCAGGCTCACGCTCGTGCTCCCTTCCACTCCCGGTCGAGCACCGCGAGGACGAGCTCGTCGCACCACTCGCCCTTGACGAACTCGTTCTCCAGGAACAGCCCTTCGCGACGCATGCCGAGCCGCTCCAGCAGCCGCGCGGACGCGGTGTTGCGGGCGTCGCAGCGGCCCTCGATGCGGTGCAGGCCCAGCTCCTCGAAGCCCAGGCGCAGCACCTCGCGCGCGGCCTCTCCGGCGAAGCCGTGCCCGTGGTGGTCGGGGTGGAAGACGAAGCCCAGCTCACCGCGCTTGTGGACCTCGCTGTGCCAGAACAGCACCACGTCGCCGATCAGCCGGCCGGTGTCCTTGCGCTCCACCGCGAGCACCAGGGCCTCGCCCTCCTTCTCCAGGTGCCACTGGTCCAGCCGCTTGGCCAGCGACTCCCGCACGTCCTCGCGCGACTGCACGTCGAAGTAGAGGTAGCGGACCACGTCCGGGCGGGAGCGGATGTCGTGGAGGGCGTCGAAGTCGTCCGGGGTGAACGCGCGGAGCAGCAGGCGATCGGTCTCGATCGGCAGGGTTGGGCGCATGCCGCAGACGCTAGTGGCGGTGGCGGAATGGTTCATCCGGATTGCCCGGAGCGGAGCATCATGGCGTTATGGAACACAGCGATGCGGTGCGCATGCTCGACGTCGCCCTTGCCGAGGCCGAGGCGGGGCGCGCGGAAGGCGGGATCCCGATCGGGGCGGCGTTGTTCGGTGCGGACGGGCGGCTGCTCGGCAGGGGGCGCAACCGGCGGGTCCAGGACGACGACGCGTCGATGCACGCGGAGACCTCGGCGTTCCGTGCGGCGGGCCGCCAGCGCGGCTACCGCGGCACGACGATGGTGACCACGCTGTCGCCCTGCTGGTACTGCAGCGGGCTGGTCCGGCAGTTCGGGATCAGCAGGCTGGTCGTCGGCGAGTCGCGCACGTTCACCGGGCAGCACGAGTGGCTGGCCGAGGCCGGGGTCGAGGTGGTGCTGCTCGACGACGCGCGCTGCTACGAGCTGATGAAGGGCTTCATCGCCGCCAACCCGGGACTGTGGAACGAGGACATCGGCGTGGACTGAATAGAGTGGGCCGCCCACCCCGCTACCGAGGAGGCTGTGCCCGTGGACGAGCTCCACCCCCGTCCGAGGATGGTCCGAGAGCACTGGATCGACCTCTGTGGCCCGTGGCGGTTCGGCTACGACGACGCCGACCAGGGCCTCGCTGAGGGGTGGCAGCACACGGAAACCGGCTTCGACCGGGACATCCTGGTCCCGTACCCGCCGGAGTCGGAGCGCTCCGGCGTGCACGATCCGTCGCCGCACACGATCGTCTGGTACCGCAGGACCTTCACCATCAGCGAGCTGGGCGAGGACTTCGCCGGGCGGCGGCTGTTGCTGCACCTGGGCGCGGTGGACTACCACGCGCGGGTGTGGGTGAACGGCGCGCTGGTCGCCGAGCACGTCGGCGGGCACACGCCGATCACCGCCGACATCACCGACGCGCTCGACCACGACGCCGACGAGCAGGTGATCGTGGTCCGGGCGCAGGACGAGGCCGAGGACCCCACGCAGACCCGCGGCAAGCAGGACTGGCTGCCCGAGCCGCACGCGATCTGGTACCACCGCACCACCGGGATCTGGCAGCCGGTGTGGCTGGAGCCGGTCCCGGCCAACCACCTCTCGGAGATCCAGTGGACCCCGGACCTGACCCAGGCGCGGGTCCGGCTGGAGGCCGCGGTGGCCGGTCCGCCCGCGACCCCGTTGTACCTGCGGGTGCGGCTGTGGTGCGGCGCGCAGCTGCTGGCCGAGGAGTCGCACCGGGTGCTCGACCAGGTCAGCGTGCGGGACATCGCGATCCCGGCCGCGCGGCACGGCCAGCACCTGCACGCGCTGATGTGGTCGCCGGAGTCGCCGAACCTGATCGACGCCGAGCTGACCCTGCTGGACGCCGACGGCGCGGTGGTCGACGAGGTGCACAGCTACTTCGGCTACCGCTCGGTGGACACCGCGGACGGGCGGTTCCTGCTCAACGGGCGCCCGTACTTCCTGCGGATGGTGCTGGAGCAGGGCTACTGGCCGCAGTCGCACCTGGCCGCGCCGGACGGTGAGGCGCTGCGCCGCGAGGTGGAGCTGATCAAGGAGCTGGGCTTCAACGGGGCGCGCATCCACCAGAAGGTCGAGGACCCGCGCTTCCTGTACTGGTGCGACCGGCTCGGGTTGCTGGTGTGGGGCGAGATGGCCGACGCCTACCAGTTCTCCACCGCCACCGTGGAGCGGATGACCCGCGAGTGGATCGAGGTGCTGCGCCGCGACCGCAGCCACCCGTGCGTGGTGGCCTGGGTGCCGCTGAACGAGAGCTGGGGGGTGCCGCAGATCGCCGAGCGCGCCGACCAGCGGCACTTCGCCACCGCGCTCTACCACCTGACCAAGTCCATCGACCCGACCCGGCCGGTGATCGCCAACGACGGCTGGGAGCACACCGTCAGCGATATCTGGGGCGTGCACGACTACGCGCCCAGCGGGGCGTCGCTGCGGGAGCGCTACTCCGACCCGGAGGCGATCAGGCGCGCGCTCGGCGAGGGCAGGCCCGGTGGGCTGCGGGTGCTGCTGGACGACCGGCTCAACGAGGGCCAGCCGGTGATGCTGACCGAGTTCGGCGGGCTGAGCTACGTCCCGGCCAAGGGGGACAACTGGTTCGGCTACTCCACTGTGGACTCCCCGGAGGCGCTGCTGGAGCGGCTGGAGGACCTGGTCGGCGCGCTGCTGGCCAGTGACCGGCTTGCCGGGTTCTGCTACACCCAGCTCACCGACACCGAGCAGGAGACCAACGGGCTGCTCACCGCGGCGCGCGAGCCGAAGGTGGACCCGGCGCTGGTCCGGGCGCTGCTGACCCGGCCGGCCAGGGCGATCCCGACCGAGGAGGTCTCCGCGCACCGCGCCGAGGCCGAGCGCGCCGCCCGGGGTGACTCGGCGTGATGTACCTGCTGCTGGCGGCGGCGATCCTGTGCGAGGTGACCGGCACGGTCGCGCTCAAGCTCTCCGAGGGCATGAGCAGGCTCGTCCCGACGGTGGTCGTGCTGGTCTGCTACGGCGTCGCGTTCTTCCTGTTCTCGTTGTCGCTGAACCAGGGGATGGCGGTGGGCACGGCGTACGCGATCTGGTCCGGCGTCGGTGTCGGCCTGGTCGCGCTCGCCGGGTACCTGTTCTTCCAGGAGACGCTGAGCTGGCTGCAACTCGTCGGGTTCGCACTCGTCGTGCTCGGCGTGACCGCGCTGCAACTGGGCGGGGCGCACACCTGATACTGCGCGTGCTTACCGCTGTGCTCCATTCGGGCAGGTGCCACTCGGACGGATTTGCGCCGGGTGGCGCCGGGTCCGGTCCAATCCTTTTCCCTGTCACCTCCATGCCGGTGCAACATGCAGGTCACGGTGGGCACTAGACCGATCAGCTGACGTGATCGGGATAATGCGGCGAAACCGTGCGAGGGTGGTCGACACTGTTTTTCCGGATTACTACAGTGGGTAATTGTCGGCCGCCTGAATTCTTGCTGAATGGTCACGAAATAATGTCGCCGAAGAAGTTCGCCCTGCTGGCAGCGACCGCGACCGCGGCGCTGACCGCCGTGGTGCTCGTGGTCGTCTTCGGCGGGCTGGACCCGGCGACCACGCAGGCGGTGGACAAGTTCAGCCAGGTGTTCGCCTCGGTGGCGGCCCTCGCCGGGTTCCTGCTGACCGCGCGCCGCACCGAGGGCACCGACCGCAGGTGGCGGCTGTGGATGGCCGGGGCGATGACCAGCCTGACCATCGGGCTGGTGACCTGGACCTGGGGCCTGGTGTTCATGGGGATCGGGCTGCCCGCCTCCACCCTGGCCCCGATCGGCTTCATGATGACCCCGGTGTTCGCGCTGTTCGCGGTGCTCACCATGGCCAGGGGGCAGCGCCCGTCGACCACGCCCCGGCCGCGCGGGCCGTGGCTGCGGGTGCTGGACGGGCTGATCATCCTCGGCGCGATCCTGGTGCTGACCCTGGTGACCGCGGGCGAGTCGGTGGTGCGGATCTGGACCTCCGACCTGGCCGGGCTGCTCACCACCGTGCTGCACCCGACGCTGTACCTGGTGGTGATCGTGCTGGTGCTGCTGGTCGCGCGGCGGCACCGGGTGGCGTGGCAGCTGCCCTTACTGTTCCTCGGCCTGGCCTTCGTCGCGCAGAGCACGTCCGGCTGGATCTTCACCTACCTCGTCGCCAACGGGGCCGCGAGCATCCCGCCCTGGGCCGACATCGGCTTCATGGCGTGCCCGGTGTTCTACGCGCTCGCCCCGTGGGCGCCGACCGCGCCGCTGCGCGAGCCCGGCCCCGACCCGCTGCGCACCGGCGACTACCTGCACTTGGCCGTGCCCTACCTGCCGCTGCTGATCACCGGCATGTTCGTCGGCGTCGGCACCGCGACGGGCGTCCGGCTCGGTCCCACCGAGGTCTACTTCGGACTCGCCGTGGTGGCGCTGGTGATCGTCCGGCAGCTGATCACGATGACGGACAACGTGGCTTTACTGGAGGAGATCCGGCAGAGCCAGAAACAGCTGCAGTACCAGGCCTACCACGATCCGCTGACCGGCCTGGCCAACCGCGCGCTGTTCCAGGAGTGCCTCGGTACCGCGCTGCGGTCCTCGCAGCCGCTGATCCTGCTGTTCGTCGACGTCGACGACTTCAAGACCGTCAACGACCGCTACGGCCACGCCGTCGGCGACGAGGTCCTGTGCGCCGTCGCGGGCAGGCTGCGCGCCGCCGTGCGGGCCGAGGACGTCGTTGCCCGGCTCGGCGGTGACGAGTTCGCCGTGCTGATCACCACCGGTGACGGCGACCCCGAGCAGGTGGGGGCGCGGGTGCTCGCCGTGCTGGAGGCGCCCTACGGCATCCGGGGTGAGAACCGCATGGTGCGCGCCAGCATCGGCCTGGTCTGCTTCGGCGCCATGGACCCCGACCTGTCGCCCGACGACCTCCTCAGCCGCGCCGACGCCGCGATGTACGCCGCCAAGCGCCAGGGCAAGGGCACCCTCGTCGTGCACGGCGCCGCGTCCACCTGAATGACAGACTTCTCTCGTGCGTGCCGGTCGATTGCTGTCGTTGTTGATGCTGTTGCAGACCCGTGGGCGGATGTCCGCGACCGAACTCGCGCGGGCACTGGAGGTGTCCCCGCGCACCGTCTACCGCGACATCGAGTCCCTGTCCGCCGCGGGTGTCCCCGTCTACGCCGACCAGGGCAGGGCAGGCGGCTACCAGCTCCTGGACGGCTACCGCACCCGCCTCACCGGCCTCACCGGTGCCGAGGCGGAGGCCCTCGCGTTCACCGGGATGCCCGGCCCCGCAACAGATCTCGGCCTCGGCGCCGAGCTGACCGCCGCCCAGCTGAAGCTGATGGCCGCCCTACCCCCGGAGCTGGCTTCGCGCGCCGGTCGCATCCGTGAGTGCTTCCACCTCGACGTGCGGGTGTGGTTCCGCGAGTCCGAAGGTGTGCCGTGCCTGTCCGAACTCGCAAACGCCGTGTGGGACAACAGGGTCGTCCGCATCCGCTACCGCCGCTGGGGCGACCCACCCGAGATCGAGCGCACCCTCTGGCCGCTCGGCGTCGTGCTGAAGGGCGGCGTCTGGTACCTCGTCGCCCGCTCGGGTTCCCGCGACCTGACCTACCGCGTCTCCCGGGTGCTGGAGGTCGTCGACACCGGTTCGGCGTTCGAGCGCCCCAAGGACTTCGACCTGGCCACGTTCTGGAAGGAGTGGGCCGAGCGCTTCGAGGCCGAGCAGTACCGCATCACCGCCCGCATCCGCCTCTCGCCCGCCGGGATGGCGAAGGTGCCGTACGTCCTGGGTTTCCACGAGAAACGAGTGGTGCGCGCGACCGCGGGGGAACCTGACGCTGACGGCTGGGTGACCGCCGACCTGCCCATCGAGACCGTGGAGATCGGCCACACCGAGGTCTTGAAGCTCGGTGCCGATGCTGAAGTCCTTGCGCCCCCTGAGTTGCGAGAACGCTTGGCCGCGACTGCGCGCGCGATGGCAGCGGCGTACGACGTCCGTTAGAAGGGCGCGGGTTCGGCGATCGGTTCGAGTTCGGTCTCGATCACCTTGCCGCTGGGCGTCGTCCACGCATGCGTCCCATCGGGCCGGTTCTCGCAGGACCAGTTCGAGTGCGTCTTCATCCGGTGATGGTGCCTGCACTTCGGCCGCAGATTCGCGACCGTGGTGTTGCTGCCATCGAAGGGACAACAATGATCCACGTCGCAACGGTGCGCCGGTTGGTTGCAGCCGACCATCGTGCACGTCGGATACCGCGCATTGATCAACTCCCGCTGCGCCACGGTGGGCCGGTAGGTGGTGATGTGCTCAGCCATCCCCGTCACCGGGTCCGTCAGGATGCGCTTCCAGATCCCATTCGCCGCCACATCCGCCACGATCGGCGCGGGCAGCGGCCCGTACCCGGCCAGCATCACCGGGTCTGTGGTCAGGCCCAGGATGTTGGTGATCGGCATCGTCAGGTTCACGCACACCTCACCCTGCGGGGCGGGTGTTTCCCTGCCCATCAACAAATCCGCCGCGACATCCGACCGCTTCTGATCCAGCGTTCGGTCATCCTTCGGCAGTGCCCGGGCGATCCGGTCGATCCGATCGAAGGCCAAGGCCGCGTCGAGGGCCGGGAGGACGACGCGCAGGGAGGCCATGCCGTCGTCGAGGTTGAACTTCTCCACCAACCGCTGCTTGCGCTTCTCCTCATGACGGCGCAGGGCTGCTTCAGCGTCGAGCTTGAGGACATAGCGCCGGGCATACCGCTGGCTCGCCGTGTAGTTATGCGTCGCGGCGTGGTTGATCAGCACGGGTTCGGCGATCGCTTGGTTGGCGGCGTCGAGGACACTGACCTGATCGATGATCATCAGCGCCTTGCCCTCGTCGATCCGACCGTCCGACAACGCTTCCAACACCGCCGGGTGCTCCACCAGCGACATGGCGCGGTCGATGAGTTTGTTGCCCTTGACCTGGGAGACATGCAGCAGGGGCATGAGGACATCCCCGGCATACTGCTGCACTTGCGGATCCAGGTCGTCATAGAGCTTCATCAGGGTTGAGGCGAAGTCCGCGACAGCCTTACCGATCGCGGCGTAGGCGGCGACGAGTTCGTCTTCGATATCGGCAGGGGCCATACCTCTATTTTAGCTTCTGCAAATAGTCGATCATGGCTCTACGGAGTGAACTTTTCCCTTATCCCCCAACGGTTCCAGCGAAAGCAAGCCAAGGCTGGGACGGTCGGCTTTACCTGGGGTGCGCGTGCCATACGCTTCCCGCGAGGGCCGGAGTTTCATCCCGTGCCCCCGTGAGGCCCACGGGCACGCGCAAGGGGCCCCAGGTCAAGCCGACCCACGCTGGTATCGACGCAAGCTGGAAGCCCAGCCGTACCCCAGGGCAAGCTCACGCCGAGTCCACGGCGAAAAGCCGGACAACGCCCGGATACCGCCACCGCTCCAAAGCCTCCTCCGCCACCTCCCGCCCAGGCAGAAAAGGCCTGGCGCACAACCGAACCACAGTGGGCAGGCGATAAACCCCAGGCACTGTCTCCAACAAGAAGTGCGCGTCATGCAAAGCCGCCAAAGCCTCCTCCACCCACCGCTGAGGACGATGCGTCAGCGTGGTCAACGCCGATACGCCCAACTCCTCGCGCGGGAGCAGGCCGAAGAACCCGAGCAGCGAGCGCGCGCCATCGGGCAGCTCTTGGATGGCGGACGCGAGGAAGGAAGCGTCATCCTCGGGCAGGGCAAGGGAACTCGCCCACCGCTCCTCGTCGGCCAGGAGGTCGACGAGGTGGGAGACGGGCCACGTGGGGTGCGCGGCGAGGCGGACGGCGGCGGCGCGGACGGCTACGGGGAGGCCGCAGCACAGGGTGGCCAGGCGGCGCACGGAGACCGGGTCGCGGAGCGCGCGCTCGCCGAGGACGGACTGGAGCAGCGCGACGGAGTCGGCGGAGCGCAAACCACCCAACCGCAACGACTTCGCTCCGCAGCGCAGCGCGAGGCCGTCGAGCCGCCGCGCGCTGGTGATCAGCACCTGGCACGACGGCGAGCCGGGGAGCAGGGGGAGGACCTGGGCGGTGCTGGTGGCGCCGTCGAGCAGCAGCAACAGCCTCTTGCCGTCCACAGTGGACCGGAAGCGGGCGGCGAGTGCGCGTTCGTCGCCCTGCTCCGGCCGCACCCCCAGTCCGTCGAGCAGCCGGAGCAGGGCCTGTCGGGGGGTGACCGCGCCGCGGAGGTCGACGTGCAGCTGGCCGTCGGGGAACCGCTCGCGCATGCGGTGCGCCCAGTGCACGGCCAAGGCGGTCTTGCCGGTCCCGGGCATCCCGGTGATCAGCAGCGGGCCCTCGCAGGGGATGAGCGCGGCCAGCTCCGCGTCCCGGCCGGTGAAGTCGGCGAGGTCCGCGGGCAGCTGGGCCGGGCGGAGCCGGGGAGTCGTGGTGGCAGGGGGAGCGAAGGCGTCGGTGCGGACGGCCCGCTCCAGCGCGCGCAGCGCCGTGCCCGGAGCGACGCCCAGCTCGTCGCGGAGGGCGTCGGCGCAGCGCCGGTAGGCGGCGAGGGCTTCGGCGGGCCTGCCGCACTGGGCGAGCGCGGTCATCAGCTGGCCGACGAGCCGTTCGCGGAACGGGTGCGCGTCGACGGCTTCACGGATCCTGCAGAGCAGATCGGTGTCGGCGCCGATCCGCAGCCGCGCGTCGACCAGGTCCTCGAACGCGGCGACGCGTTCCTGTTCCAGTGCCTCGGTGACCGAGGGCGCCAGGCCCGGCAGGTCCACGTCGGCCAGTGCCGGCCCGCTCCACAGGGCCAGTGCCTCCGACAGCGCGGCTATGACCGCATTGTCACCGGTGGCCTGCCTGGCCTGCTGGACCAGACGGCGGAAGCGGTACAGGTCCACCGAGTCCGGCGGGACGACCAGGCGGTAGCCGCCGCGCCAGGTCTCCAGCCGGACACCGGTCCGGTCCGCGAGGGCCTTGCGCACCTTCGAGACGTAGCCGGACACCAGGTTCCGCGCCCGCTCGGGCGGCTGGTCGGCCCAGAGCAGGTCGACCAGCCGCTCGATCCGGACCGCCCGATTGGCCTCCAGCAGCAGCACCGCGAGCACGGCGCGGTGCTTGCCCGCACCGAGCACGAGGTCGCGAACCAGGACGGGACCGAGCACCCGGAAGTCCATTCCTGCCCCTTCACGTTGGGAACGCACGTAACCGCCACTACGGACGCCAAGTCCCCAACGTTCAGCGGATCAGGAAATTCGTTCCGGGGCCGAACTCAGCCGCCGATCTGGTATGCGCGGACGATCGTCTGCTCCACCGCGTTGCCGTCCGCGTCGGACGCCTTGGCCCGCAGCGAGGCGAAGCCGGAGGCGGGGTGGGTGACGGTGGCCTTCCAGGCATCGCCCTCGCGGGTGAGCTGGACCGGTTGCCAGGTGCCGCCGTCGTCGTAGGAGATCTGCACCTCCAGCTTGTCGGCGGTGATCTCGGCGTCCTGGGCCTGCACCCGGACCGGGAAGGTGAACTCCTTGCCACCCGGCGCCCGGTTGCGCAGATCCGCCGCCGGGGCGTAGCGAACCGCCAGCAACGGCAGGGCGTCACCATCGGTGTAGCCCGATGTGAACGTCCACGCCGCTTCGACCTTCGACGACGCGGGGCTGTCCTTGCGAGCGACCTCCGTGGTCAGCCGGTAGCGCTGCTCGCCCCTGGGCACCACGAACGTGCCGCGGCCGGGCAGCTCCTGCGTGCCCACGAGCTTGTCGCCCGCGTACAGGCTGGTCCTGCCCGTGTCGCCGCTCGCAGCGGCCCGCGGCCGACCCGCCCCGTCGGAGAAGACCGGGAGGGTGAGGTCGATCAGGTTCTGCTTGCGCCAGGCCCACGGGTGGTTCTTGCCGAGCGCGCTGCTGGTCCTGCCCGCGAATCCAGGACCGGCGACCGGGGTGTCCCACGCGAGGTTGTAGGACTTGCCCGCCTCCAACGTGATCCGCTCGCCCGGCACCGTCGCGCTGTGCGGCACGCCGAGGAACAGGTTCCAGGTACCCGGGGTGAAGTACTCCACCCGCTCGGTCTGCAACGGCACTGGGTCGAGGACCTGCGTGCTCGTCTCCCCGAACGGCGTCTCACGCGAAGCGTAGGTCCTGGTGACCGGCGCGTTGTCGTAGGCGTGGTAGGACGTGCGCACGGACGCCAGGTCGCGGACCTTCACGTTGTAGGCCAGCTGGTCGGGCACCCGGCCCTCGCTCGGGAACGACAGCTCCATCCGGTGCGCGTTCCCGCTGTTGGTCATGATCGACGCCTCGACGCCGCCCGCCTTGACCGCGGCGGAGAACTCCTTGCCGCTGGCCCCGCCGAAGACCACCACCGGGATCGTGACCGGATCGGCGGACCTGGCGGTCGCCGGGGGAACGGGCAGGATGCCGATCGCCTTCGCGCCCGCCTTCTGCGTCGCCTCGATCCGCTTGAACACCTCGTCCCTGCTGATGTCCGACGGCAGGTCGAGCACGACGAGCTTGTCCTTCGGATCGATGCCCGCGAGGTCCTGCGCCGTGCCCTGACCGCCGTGCACCGTCTTGTAGCGCACGGTGCCGTCGGGCTGGCGCGGTCCGGCGAACGGGGATGCGGCGACCTCGTAGCGCTCCGGCGTCTCCGCCCAGAACTCGAACTTCGACTGGCGCAGGCCGAAGTCGTTGGAGTAGCCGAAGTTCGGCGAACTCACGCCGGGCTCGGAGTAGGCGTAGACGGCCGTGAACTTGGGGTCGGCGAACAGCAGGCTGCCGAACGGGTAGTCGTAGCCCTTCACCTTCGTGGTGAACCGCTGCGTCCAGAACACCGGACGTACGGAAGTCTGGCCAGCACTGATGCTCGATCCCGCAAGCGGATCTTCGGCGGTCAGCGAGACCGGCTTGCCCTTGCGCATGTCGAAGCGAACCGTGGTGTCGCCGGTGACCCGCACGCTCGGGTTCGCGACGCTGCCGAACGCCTCCTCACCAGGGGTGTCGATGTAGCCGCTGATGGTGTACGTACCCGGCGCGACCCGCAGCGTCTCGCCTGCGCCGGCGCTCATCCGGTCGCCGGTCTCCGGGTTGATCACGTCGAACGAGGTGCTCTGGGCCGGATGTCCCTTGCGGTCCAGGGATTCGATCTTGAGCTCGTACTTCTCCGGCTCGTCGTGCACGGCCACCGGGGTGCGCACCTGCGCCAGACCGTCCGAAGTGGACGCTACGAGGACTCCGCCGTGGTTGCCGGGTTTGCCCGATCGCGGTGTCGCGGTCAGCTCGACGTCGGCGGTCCCCTTGGCGGGCACGGTGATCGTGTTGGTGTTCAGCGTGGCGAGCCCGGCGGGAGCGCCCGGCAGCTTCAGGTCGAGCGCCAGCGTGACCGGGGCGGCACCGTCGTTGCGGTAGGTCAGCTTCCGCTTCTGCTCGTCCTTGGCGGGCCACCGCAGGTAGGCGTTGATGGACGCGCTGAGCGCCTGCACCTGCTGCTTCGTCGCCCGGGCCAGGTCGAGCCGGCCACCGCCGACCGCGAACGCGCCGAGGTCCCCGGCGGGCGCGGCGGAGCTGACCAGCGCGGACTTGATCCGGTCACCGGTCCAGTCCGGGTGCTGCTGCGCCAGCAACGCGGCGCCGCCCGCGACGTGCGGGGTGGCCATCGAGGTACCGGTGAGCTTCACGTGGTGTTCGCCGACCGGCTCGCCGAGCTGGGTGCCCTTGGCCTTGGCGGCCACGATGTCCGTGCCGGGCGCGGCGATCTCCGGCTTGACGGCGCCGTCCCCGACGCGGGGACCGCGGCTGGAGCTGGGGCTGAGCCGGTCCGCCTTGGTGGTGTTGCCGACCGCGAGCGCGGCGTCCGCGGTGGCGGGCGAGCCGACCGACTCGTCGGCGCCGAAGTTGCCCGCGGCGATCACGAACAGCGAGCCGTGCTTGCCGCTCAACGTGTTCACCGCCCGGGACACGGGATCGGTGCCGTCGGTGGGGTAGCTGCCGAGGCTCAAGTTGATGACCTTGGCCTTCACCTCGGCGGCTGCCCAGTGCATGCCCGCGAGCACCGCGTCGAAAGTGCCGCTCCCGCCGTCGTCGAGCACCTTGCCGATCGCCAGCGTGGCATCCGGCGCCACACCCTTGAACTTCGCGCCGACACCGGAGACGGTCGCGGCGACGTGCGTGCCGTGACCGTGGCCGTCGCTGGTGTTGCCCTTGTTGGAGAAGTCCTTGGTGGGACCCACCTTCCCGGCGAGGTCGGGGTGCGTGGCGTCCGCGCCGGTGTCGAGCACCGCGACGGTGACGCCCTTGCCGGTGAACCCGGACTGCCAGGCGGCGGGCGCGCCGACCTTCGGCACGCTGACGTCCAGCGACGCCTGCATCCTGGCGTTGAGCCACACCTTGCTCGGCCCCTGCAACGCCCGGCCGGACGCCGTCAGCGAACGCCAGAACTCTCCGGCGTCGCGCTTGCGCTCGGCCACCGACGCCAGGTTCAGCTCGGGCAGCGCGCGCGTCACGGTGCCCCCGGGCGGCGAGGAGGCCCTGACCCGCTCCGGGAACTCCGCCAGCAGCGGGATGGAGTCGGTGCGCGCGTCGTCGTAGCCCTGGCGGATCAGGCCGGTGATGTTGAACAGCTCGCGGTCCACCGCACCCGACGAGACGAGCCGGGCGGCCCCGTCCGGCATCAGGTACCAGTCGGTCACCGAGCCGCGCCGCGCCTGGAACTGGCTGTAGCGCTTGCCGTTCTCCCGGTTGTCGAGGGTGAGCGACCACCGCCCGTCCGCGCGCTCCTGGGCGCGGACGCGGTCACCGGTGATCAGAGTGACGAGATGGGCCGAGCCGGACGGCGGCGCGGGAGCGGCTGTCGCGGGTGCCGTGGTGAGCACGCCCGCGACCACAGCGACCGTGACGGCCGCCCCGGTAATGCGCGTTCTTCGGGTCATGCTTCTTTTCTGCCCGACTTCACGCCTCGCGTTCCGGCCATTCGGGCTGACCGGGGGAAGTTGCCCGACGAACTAAAATCTCCTCGGCTTCAGCAACTATTCACGCTGGTCAAGGCGCCTCAGAGGCGAGTAGAACCCGTCCTTTCCCGCCTCGTCCCTCCGATTGGGTCACCTGGTCGTGTGTTTCGGCGGGGCCGGGTGCGCTGGTACTCAGGTCGAAAGCGTTTCCCCTTCGGAGGTCGTCATGCGCTCGTCCCGTTTCGCCGCACTGGCCATGGCGTCGCTGATGCCCGTCCTGCTCGCCGCCACCCCCGCCGGGGAAGAGCACTACGTGGCGCTCGGCGACTCGTTCTCCTCCGGGCAGGGGACCGCGCGCTACTACCGGGACTCCGGGGACTGCGCGCGCGGACCGCTGGCCTACTCCGCGCTGTGGGCCGCCACGAACGCCGTCGGCAGCTACAAGTCCGTCGCGTGCTCCGGGGACACGACCGCCGATGTCCTCAACGGACAGATCAAGGCGCTCTCCGCGAAGACGACACTCGTCACGATCTCCATCGGTGGCAACGACATCGGAGCCCCGGCGGCCATGCGCGAGTGCACCATCGGCTCCAAGTCGGGCTGTGACCGCATCCTCGCCAACGCGGTGAAGACGATCTCCACCACCCTGGCCGGGAAGCTCGACGCCACCTACGCGGCGATCCGGAAGGCCGCCCCGTCGGCGAAGGTCGTCGTGGTGGGCTACCCGCGGATCTTCGAGCTGGGCCGCTCCTGCGACGTGCTCACCCGCTCCCGCCGCGCCCAGGTCGTGGGCATCACCGACTCGCTCGCCGGGGTGATCTCCGCCCGCGCCGCCGCGGCGGGGTTCGCGTTCCTCGACGGGCGGAACGCCTTCGCCGGGCACGAGCTGTGCTCGACCACCCCGTGGCTCAACGAACCCGGCCTGCCCGCCGACGACTCCTACCACCCCAACCGCGCCGGGCACGCCAAGGGCTACCTGCCCGCGTTGACCGCCCTGCTCGGCTGAAACCGCAGCCAGACCAGGACCACGGTCAGCAGGACGAGGCCGCGCACCAGGATCTCCCAGCCGTGGAGCCCGGGAGCGGTCAGGGTGAACGCCCTGGTGAAGACGTTGTGCGCGGTGAAGCTGTGCGTGCCACCGGAGGAGAAGACGTGGATGGAGCCGGACACCAGGGAGGAGACCGCCACGGCCGTCCATAGTGGACGCTCGCGGGTAGCTGCTCAAGGACACGCCGCCGGACGAGCTGGTCGCGGCGATCCGCAAGGCGGCGCGCGGCGAGACCGCGCTCGGGTCCCGGCGGCGGCCCGGCTGATGGCCGAGGTGCGCGCGACCGCGGCCCGTCCCTCCACAGTGGACGATTCGCTGACCGCGCGGGCGCGGCTGGTCGGCGCGGGCGCGACCAACGCGGAGATCGCGGCGACACTGTTCATCACCGAGGGCATGGTGAAGAACCACGTCTCCTCGGTGCTGCGCGAGCTCGGCCTGCGCGACCGGGCGGGGCCGGCGCTGCGGTTCAGCGGCCGGTGACGCGCTGCGCGGCGAGCCTGCCGGAGATCAGCACCGGCGGCACTCCGACCCCCGGCGTCGTCCCACACCCGGCCAGCACCGCGTTCGCCGTGCCGCGGACCAGGTTGGCCGGGCGGAACGGGCCGGTCTGGGCGAAGGTGTGCGCCGTCGCGAACGGAGTGCCCGCCGCGTGCCCCATCGCCGCCCAGTCCGCGGGCGTGACCAGGCGCTCGACCTCGATGCCCGCGCCGAAGCCGGTCAGCCCTCGTCCTTCGAGCGTCGCGACCAGCTCATCCCGGTAGCGAGGGCCGATCCGCACCCAGTCGAGCGGGCCGGACCGCAGGTTCGGGCACGGGGCGAGCACGAAGTAGGTCTGCTTGCCCGGGGGCGCCAGGTCGGGATCGGTCGCGGTCGGCCGCGTGATCAGCAGCGACGGGTCGGACATCGGCACACCGCGCCCGATGATCTCCGTGAAGGTCCGGCTCCACTCGTGGCCGAACGAGATCGTGTGGTGCGCCAGTCGCGGCCAGCTGCCCGAGGACCCCGCGTGCAGCACCACGGCCGACGGCGAGTACCGCAGCCGCACCGGCCTTCTCGGGGTGTGGCCCAGCAGTCGGTACGAGGTGTGCAGCTCCGGCGTCAGCACGACCGCGTCGCAGGGAATGCGCTCGCCGTGCGCCGTGTGCACCGCCGTGACCCGGTCCCCGCTGCGTTCGAGGCGGGAGACGGTCGTGTCGTAGTGGAACTTCGCGCCCGCGTTGCTCGCGGCGGTGGCCAAGGCGTCCGGGACCGCCCGCATTCCGCCCTTCGGGAACCAGACTCCCGCGACGGTGTCCATGTACGCGATCACCCCGTACGCGCCCAGCGCGCGCTCCGGAGCGACGCCCGCGTAGAGGGCTTGGAAGGAGAAGATCCGGCGCAGGCGCTCATCGCGGACGAACCGCCCGATCGCCGGGCCGAGCCGCCCGAACCCGCCCAGCGCCGCGAGCTTCGCCAGCGCGGGGCGCACGAGGTCGAACGGCGAGTCGAAGTTGGCGCCGATGAACGTGTCGATCTCCGCGCGGTAGAGGTCGGTCAACCACGTGCGCAGCCGCACGTAGCCCGCCGCCTCGTCAGCCCCGGCGACCCGCCTGACCTCGGCTTCCATCGCGTCGGCGGCGGTGTGCACATCGATGCTCGTGCCGTCGGCGAACTCCGCGCGGTAGGCCGGGTGCAGCGGCACCAGCTCCACGTGCTCGCGCAGGCTGGACCCGACCGCGGCCAGGGCTTCGTCGAGCAGTTCCGGCATCGTCAAGACCGTCGGCCCGGTGTCGAACCGGTATCCGCCCAGGTCCAGCCGTCCCGCCCGGCCACCGGGGACCCCGTCGCGCTCCACCACGGTCACCTGGCGGCCCGCGCCGAGCAGGTGCAACGCCGCCGACAACCCGGCCAGCCCCGCCCCGACCACCACCACGTGGTCAGTCCGCCCGGCCACCGTCCGCATCGCCGCTCCTCCCCGCGCTCTCCCCACCCACCCTATGTCCCCAGCCCTCCCGCCGTCGGCTGCGGCTTACCCACCGAATGAGTCATTGAGGTACTTGAACGCACCGAATGACTCATTCGGTGCGTAAGAGCGGAGCGAACGGGGCAGTGGGGAGGTGCCCGGCCCGCGATGTGGTGAGGAGCGCGGGCGGTTAGCGTGTGGGGGCGGACGCGGAGATCCGCTGAGGAGGGGTGGCATGGGCAGCCGCGAGCTCGACGCGGCCGGGATCACCGAACCCCGGCTCCGGCGGGCGTACCTGCGTTGCCGCGCGCTCAACGCCCGCCACGGCCGGACGTACTTCCTCGCCACCAGGCTGCTCAGCCCGGCGCGGCGGCCCGCGGTGCACGCGCTGTACGGGTTCGCGAGGTGGGCGGACGAGATCGTCGACAACCCGTCCACTGTGGACATGGAAGCGAAGCTGGCGGAGCTGGAGCGATCGCTGGCGCACGCGTTGGCGGAGGGCGCCTGCGAGCACCCGGTGCTGGCCGCGCTGATCGACACGATCGATCGCTTCGGGCTGGACCACGGGCTGTTCACCGACTTCATGGCCTCGATGCGGATGGACCTGACGGTCACCGAGTATGCCACGTTCGCCGATCTGGGGCGGTACGTCCGCGGCTCCGCGGAGGTGATCGGCCTGCAGATGCTGCCGGTCCTCGGCACGGTCGGCCCGCGCGAGGAGGCCGCGCCGTACGCCGCGCGGCTCGGGCTGGCCTTCCAGATCACCAACTTCCTGCGGGACGTGGACGAGGACCTGGACCGCGGCCGGGTCTACCTGCCGATGGCCGAACTGGGGGCCTTCGGCGTGGACCGGGACCGCCTCCGCTGGTGCCAGGCGCGCGGCAGCGCCGACCAGGCCGTCCGCGCCGCGCTCGCGCACCTGATCGCGCTGAACTACGCCGACTACCGGGCCGCCGCACCCGGGATCGAGCTGCTGTCACCGGAGTCGCGGCCGTGCATCCGAACGGCTTTTCGGCTCTACAGCGGCATTCTGGACGAGATCGTGGCCGCCGACTACGACGTGTTCGCTGGCCGCGTCGCCGTGCCGAAGGTCCGTAGACTCGCCGTGGCCGGAGCAGCCCTGCTCACCCGCGGTTTCCAGGAGGTAGCTCGATGAGCCGTCCCATCACCATCGTCACCGGCGGCGGCCGGGGCATCGGCGCCGCGATCTGCGTCCGGCTGGCCGCGGACGGGCACGACGTGGTGATCGGCTACCGCAGCGACCGCGAAGCCGCGCAGGCGGTGGCCAAGGAGGTCGCCGAGCGCGGCGGCCGGTCGCTGCCGGTGGCGATGGACACCTCGGCCGAGGCGGACGTGGAGCGCCTGTTCGACACGGCGGCGGCAGAGCTCGGGCCGATCAGCGGTCTGGTCAACAACGCCGGTGTGACCGGGAAGCTCGGCTCGCTGGTGGACACGAGCACGGAGGACCTGCGGCAGGTGCTGGAGGTCAACGTGCTCGGCTATCTGCTGTGCGCGCGCCGCGCTGCCAAGGACATGGCCGGACGCGGCGGGGCGATCGTGAACATCTCCTCGGCCGCCGCGACCCTGGGCAGTCCTGGCGAGTACGTGCACTACGCCGCGAGCAAGGCGGCGACGGACGCGATGACCGTCGGCCTGGCGAAGGAGCTCGCCAAGGACGGCATCCGCGTGAACGGCGTCGCGCCGGGCACTGTGCACACCAGGATCCACGCCGACATGGGCGATCCGGACCGCCCCAACCGTGTCGCGAGCCGCATCCCGCTCGGTCGCTCGGGACAGCCGGAGGAGATCGCGGGCGCGGTGTCGTGGCTGTTCTCCCCGGACGCCTCGTTCACCACCGGCACCACGATCAGGATCGCGGGCGGTCTCTGACATGCGGGTCACCGAGGGTTTCGACAAGGCCGCGTCGGCGTACGACCGCTTGGTCGGCGCGAACCCCGGCTACCACGCGCAGCTGCGCTTGTCCGCGCGCCGCATCGGAATTCCGGACCAGGGGAGGGGGCAGCGCCTGCTCGACCTCGGGTGCGGGACGGGTGCCTCGACCGCCGCGTTGCTGCGCGCCGCGCCGGAAGCGGAGATCGTCGCGGTGGACGGCTCGGCCGGAATGTTGGCCCGTGCCAAGGAAAAGAGCTGGCCTTCCACGGTGCGCTTCGTGCACTCCCGCGTCGAGGACCTCACGCTTCGCGGGCCGTTCGACGGGATCTTCGCGGCTTACCTGGTGCGGAACCTGCCCGACGTCGACGGCGGCCTGCGCGCGATTCGCGGCCTGCTGAAGCCCGGAGCGCCGTTCGTCGCGCATGAGTACTCCGTCGCGGACTCGCGGCTCGCCAAGGCGGTGTGGACGGCGGTGTGCTGGTCGGTGATCATCCCGGCGGGGCGCCTGGTCTCCGGGGACGCCTCGCTCTACCGCTACCTGTGGCGCAGCGTGCTCGACTTCGACGGAGTGATCGACTTCGAGAACCGCTTGTCCAGCAATGGGTTCGACACCATTCGAACCGGCAGCATGCCGGGGTGGCAGCGCGGTGTCGCGCACACCTTCTTCGCCAGGAGGCCGCTGCGGTGAGCCCATTGCCCGGCCGTGACCGCCGCGCCGTCCTGCACCGTCCCCGCCCCGGCCGAGCGAGCGCCGACGATCGCGTTGTCGCCGTGGTGGGCGGGGGAATCGCGGGTCTGTCGGCGGCGACCGCATTGGTGGAGCGCGGAGTTCGAGTCGTTCTGCTGGAGCGCGAGCAGTACCTGGGCGGGCGCGTCGGTGGTTGGCCGACGAGCCTGTCCGACGGTTCCCAGGTCTCCATGAACCGCGGTTTCCACGCGTTCTTCCGGCAGTACTACACCCTTCGCGGACTGTTGCGTCGCACCGATCCGATGTTGTCGGGGCTGACCCCGATGCTCGACTACCCGTTGGTGCACAGCGACGGTTACCGCGACACCTTCCAGAACCTGCCGAAGACCCCGCCGCTCAACGCCTTCGCCTTCGCGTTGAACAGCCCCACCTTCACGCTGCGCGACATCACCCGCCTCGATGCCCGCGCGGCGCTTCCGCTGGTGGACGTGCGCGTTCCGGGAACCTACGACAAGCTCGACCACATCAACGCCGCGGAGTTCCTGGAGCGGCTGCGTTTTCCGCCCGCCGCAAGGCACCTGGCGTTCGAGGTGTTCTCGCGCAGCTTCTTCGCCGCGCCGACCGCGCTGTCCGCGGCCGAACTGGCGACGATGTTCCACCTGTACTTCCTCGGCTCCAGCGAGGGCCTGGTCTTCGACGTCGCGGCCGACTCGTTCGCGACCCTGTGGGATCCGCTCGGTGCCTACATCAGCAAGCGCGGCGCGGAGATTCGCCTTGGCACAGCGGTCGAATCGATCGCGCTCGGGGGCTCGCGGCGTTTCGTCGTCGACGGCGTCGAGGCAGACGGGGTGGTCCTGGCCGTGGACGTGCCAGGGCTGCGGGGACTGATCGACCGATCACCGGAGCTCGGCGATGAAGCCTGGCGGGTCCGGATCAAGGACCTCCGCACTGCGCCGCCTTTCCTCGTGTCGCGGCTGTGGCTTGATCGGCCTGTGCGCCCCGATCGGCCAGGATTCCTCGGTACGAGCGGATATGGCCCGCTCGACAACATCAGCGTGCTCGACCGCTACGAACGAGAGTCCCGCGCCTGGGCCGCGCGCACGGGAGGCTCTGTCGTCGAGCTGCACGGCTACGCGTTGGCCACTGTGGACGGTGCGCGCGAGCGGCTGATCGCGGAGCTGCACCGCGTCTACCCGGAGACCGCGGACGCCCGGATCGTCGACGAGCGGCACGAGCTGCGCGAGGACTGCCCGCTGTTCCCGCCGGGCGGGTTCGCCCAGCGGCCGACCGTGTCGACACCGCAGGAAGGCTTGGTGCTGGCCGGAGATCTCGTGCGCATCGACCTGCCCGTGGCCTTGATGGAGCGCGCGGCGACCACCGGGACGCACGCCGCCAACCTGCTGCTGGAGCAGTTCGGCGTGCAAGGCCATCCACTGTGGACGGTGCCGGTCGCGGGCAGGTGGGCGCCGCTGCGCGCGCTCGCCTCGCGGTTCAGCCGGTAGCGGTCAGAGTGCGGTTGCGCCGAGCCTGGATCGCGGTGCGCACGAAGTACGCCGCGGTCGGTCGCACTGGGACGGTGTAGCCGAGGTTCCACAGGTGCCAGGACAGCGTCGTGCGCATCCACTGACCTTCGGTCAGCTCGTTGAGGGCCACCACGCCGGCGACCGTTGTGCGGTTGGCACCGGGCAGCCGGCTCAGCACGCGCTGCGCGAGCCGCGACGGTTGCCCCAGCCAGCTCGGGGTGAGCACCACGAGCACCGAGTACTCCTCGACCGAGACCGGCACGTCCGTCGCGGGCAGGCAGTCGACGCTCACGCCCCAGGAGCGCAGGTCCGAGCAGACGGCGTGCTCCGAGCCGTCGAGCGTGCAGTCGAGCACCAGTGCGCGCATGGGGAGACTCCTGGGGACGTGTTGGGTTGCGGCACCGGTTCTACCCTGTCGGCGGGCCCCAGGACCTCACACGATCGTGTGATCAACTTCTCGGCGGAGGAATCGGCTGGTCACGCAGGGCTGCTGCCACAGCGACCAGGTTCCCCGCCATCGCCCGACCGGTGCTGTGCGACCAGTCCTTGCCCTCATCAGTGTCCGCATAGGACGGTCCGGGGCCCGGTCCGCGGTTCCAGTACGTCCACGCCTGACCGGGGATGGTGTAGCCGATGTCACCCAGTCCGCCGGCCAGCTCGCTGATCACGTGGTGCGCGCCGTCCTCGTTGCCGGTCACCAGCACCCCGGCGACCCGGTTGTAGGCGACCGGCCGCTGCTCGTCGTCGGTCTCGGAGATCATCGCGTCCATCCGCTCCAGCGCGCGCTGCGCGACCGAGGACGGGTGCCCGACCCACGTCGGCGTGGCGAACACCAGGATCTCGGAGCCGAGCAGCTTCTCGTGCACCGCGGGCCACGGATCGCCCGGGCCCACGTCGGTGTCCACGCCGGGCGGGATGTCCAGGTCGACGAGCCGCAGCTGTTCCACCGCGACGCCCAGCTTCTCCAGTTCCGTCACGACGACCGACGCCAGCTGATCGGTGTTGGACTCGGCCGGGGACTTCTTCAAAGTGCAGTTCAGCACCAGGGCGCGCAGAGTCATGCGGTCCGGGTACCCACATCGCGACGGTCTACCCGGGCCAGCGACCATCCTTGCGCAGCTCGAAGCGTCGCTCCGCGTAAGCGATGTCGTCGCGCCACAGCCGCTTCGCCGCCCAGCGCATCGCCGGTCGCACCGCTCCCGCCACGTGCCGCGCGTAAGCGAATCCGGGCCGCGTGGAGTGGGCGATGGTCGCCTCGATCACCGCTGTCCTCCCGGGACCGATGGGCGTGGCGTGGGTTTCCACGACGCTGCCGACGCCCTCGCCCTCGACGATGTGCATGACGACCGTGCGCGGCTCGGGGCAGCTGAACCGCGCGATCACCGGCACCCCGATTCGCTTGGTCAGGCGGAAAGTGACCTCCACGAGGAAGTCGCTCGCGTCGAGCACGCGCAGCTCGGCGAAGGAGTACGGGTGGAACCACGCGCCGTGCCACGGATCGAGCCGGTTGAACACGACGTCCTCGGGCTCGCACCGGCCGAGCACCGTCGCCACCGCGGACACCGACGACTCCAACGGCGGACGCTGGGGCAACACGGGCGCTTCCGACGGTTCTTCGCCGCCGACGCGGTCCAACCGCACCCATGCGAGCACTCCGTCGTCGTAGGCGGGATAGCGTGCCCAACCGGCGGTTGGCTTGTCTCCCAGCGACAATCCGTGCCAACGGCACACCAGGGCGGCACCGTCGACGGCCGCGTCGCAGAGGGGAGCGCCGAGGTGCGGGCACGCGCCCGGCCCCACGCGCAGCTCCCCGTCAGGAGTGCGCCAGGCCACCAGCTCCTGTCCGGCGACGTGCCTGCCGAAGGGCTTCGCCGAGGTGATCTCCGAGCTGGCGGCGAGCACGAACCAGTTGCCGGAGGGCCGGGCGAGCGCCCGCTCCAGCGCCTCGGCGATCAGGCCGGGCCTGGCGCCGCGCCACGTCGGCTCCTGGCGAGTCCAGGGCGGCGGGGAGATGGGCCGGATCGGCCAGTTCTTCGGCCAGCGCATCCCCCGACCCTATGCCCGTCGCCGCCACCCTTCCAGCCGAGCCCGCGACTACACGCGTGTGTAGTAAGCTGCACGCGTGGATAGTCGAGAGGACCTGACCGCCCGGGCCCGCATCCGGGACGCGGCGCTGCGCCACTTCGGCGAGCACGGCTTCGACCGGGCGACGATCAGGGGGATCGCCGCGACGGCGGAGGTGTCGTCGGGGCTGGTCCGGCACCACTTCGGGTCGAAGGAGGCGTTGCGGGACGCGTGCGACGCCCACCTGGCGCGGGTGGTGTCGGAGATCAACGACCGGGTCCGGACCGATCTCGATCCCGCGCCCGGGGAAGGCGTCAACTACGTCGCCGTGTCCATGGCGGCGCTGGGGCCGTACCGGGACTACATCCGCCGTGCGCTGGTGGAAGGGCGCGCGGAGCAGCTGTTCGACAAGATCGCCGAGCTGAGCGCGGACTGGCTGGCGGAGTCCGATCGCAAACGGCCTGACCGCCCGGTGGTCTCCCGGCAGGCCAGGGCCACGGTGACCACGGCCATGGCCCTGGCGGTGACCGTGCTGCACGAGCACGTCTCGCGCGGCCTGGGCGTCGACGTGTTCAGCCCGGACGGCGAGGACCTGCTGGCCCGCGTCCTGCTCGACCTCTACTCCCACCCCATGATCAGCCCGGACGAGGCGGCGGCCTTGCGCGCCGGCCTGCCGAGGAAACCGAGGAAACGGCAATGACGGAAGCGATAGCGGTGCGCGGGCTGGTGAAGCGGTTCGGCCGCACCACCGCGCTGGACGGGCTCGACCTCAGCGTGCGCGCGGGTGAGGTGCACGGCTTCCTCGGACCCAACGGTGCGGGGAAGAGCACCACGATCCGGACCCTGCTGGGGCTGCTGCGCGCGGACGGGGGCACTGCCGAACTCCTCGGCGGCGATCCGTGGCAGGACGCGACCGAGCTGCACCGCAGGCTGGCCTACGTGCCGGGTGAGGTGACGCTCTGGCCGAACCTGACCGGTGGCGAGGTGATCGACCTGCTCACGAACCTGCGCGGCGGGGCGGACCGGGGCAGGCGCCAGGAGCTGGTCGAGCGCTTCGACCTCGACCCGCGCACCACCTGCCGTGCCTACTCGAAGGGCAACCGGCAGAAGGTGGCGCTGATCGCCGCGCTCGCCGCCGACGCGGAGCTGCTGATCCTCGACGAGCCCACCTCCGGGCTGGACCCGCTGATGGAGGCGGTCTTCCGCGAGGTGATCACCGAGCGGCGCGGCCAGACGGTGCTGCTGTCCAGTCACATCCTCTCCGAGGTGGAGGTGCTGTGCGACCGGGTCACGATCATCCGCGACGGGCGGGCCGTGGACTCCGGCACGCTCACCGAGCTTCGGCACCTGTCCCGCACGTCGATCGAGGCGGAGCTGCTCCGCCCCGCGGACGGGCTCGCTGACCTGCCGGGCGTGCACGACCTGCACGTCAGCGGCGACAGGGTGCGCCTCGCCGTGGACAACGACGCGCTCGACGCCGTGCTGGCGCGGCTCAGTTCCTTGGGCGTCAAGGGTTTCACCGGTCGGCCGCCGACGCTGGAGGAGCTGTTCCTGCGACACTACGACCGGGTGGCCCGATGAACGGGACCGCGCGGTTGTTCCGGTTGGCGCTGCGCCGGGAGCGGACCATCGCGCCGTGGTGGATCCTCCTGCTCGCCACCATGGCGCTGGTCCTGGTCGCCTACATCGAACGGAACATGGGCACGCCGGAGCTGAAGGCCACCTACGTCGAGATCCTGAACCGCAACGCCTTCTTCCGCGCACTGGGCGGCAGCACGGTCGAAGCCGATCTCGGCGTGCTCTCGTCGTGGCGCAGCGGCGGATTCCTGTACGTGGCCAATGGACTCGCCGCTTTGCTCGCCGTGATCCGGTACACGCGCGCGGACGAGGACTCCGGCCGGACGGAGTTGCTGCGCGCCGGGGTGGTCGGTCGCCACGCGGGCCTGACCGCGGCCCTGCTGGTCGCCGGTGCGAGCAGTCTGGCGGGGGGAACCGCGACGGCGCTCGCGCTGATCGTGACCGGCCTGGAGCCGGTGGGCTCGATCGCTTACGGGGCCGCCGTCACCGTCGCGGGCTGGGTGTTCGCCGGGGTCGGTGCCGTCGCGGCCCAGCTCGCCGGGAACGCCCGCACGGCAAGGGTTGTCGCGCTGTCCGTGCTCGGCGCCGCCTACGTGCTGCGGTACGCGGGCGACGCGAGCGGGCAGTTCTGGATGAAGTACGTCTCGCCGATCGGCTGGAGCCACCTGGTCGAGCCGTACAAGACGAATCGGTGGTGGATGCTCGCCGTCACGATCGCGGTGACGGCGGCGTTGTCGGCCGTTGCCTACCGGTTGTCGGCGCGACGCGATCTCGGTGAGGGTGTGATCCCCGCGCGGGCGGGACGCGCGGAAGCGCCGCACCTCCGTGGCCCGATCAGCCTGTCCTGGCGGCTGAACCGGGGATTGCTGGCCAAGTGGGCGGCCGGGGTCGCCGTCTTCGCCGCGGCGGCCGGTGGGATGAGCACGCTGGGACACCAGATCGGCGAGGTGCCCGCGGCCGTCCACCTCATCGCGGCCTTCGGCAACCCGGCCGGGACCGCGCTCGACGCCGCCCTGTGGCCGCTCATCCTGATCTTCGCGCACGTCATCGCGCTGTACCCGGTGCTCATGGTGCAGCGGCTGCGCGCCGAGGAACGCACCGGCAACGCGGAGATCGTCCAGGCGACGCCCGCGACCCGGATGCGCTGGGCCGCCGGGCAGCTCGTGGTCGCCGGGCTCGGCGCGGCCGCGTTGCTGGCCGTCGCCGGACTGGTGTTCGGCGCGTTCTTCGCGTGGCTCGTCGGCGGGCCCGCGGACGTCCTGCGCATCTTCGCCGGAGCCATGGGGACCGTGCCCGCGGTGTGGCTGGTCGGGGCGGTCTGCGTGTTCGCCTACGGGGCGCTGCCGAGGGCCGCCGTGGCGATCTCGTGGATCACCTGGGTGGCGACGGCGACCCTCGGCCAGGTCGTCGGCCCGCTGTACGGGGTGTGGGGCGGCACCCCGTTCGAGCCGTTCCACTACATCCCGAACACCGTTGCCAGGGCCGCCTTCGACCCGCGACCGGCCGTGGTGCTGGTGGCGCTGTCCGCGGTGCTGCTCTGGGGCGGCCTGTTCGCCTTGCGGCGCCGCGATGTCGGCTAGAGGGCGAGGCGGCGGGACTGGTCGGAGACGAAGACGCCCTCGGGGTCGACGGAGGCGCGGATCTTGCGCCACTCGTCGATGCGCGGGTACATCTTCTCGATCGTCTCCGCCCGGGTGCGCGACTCCTTGGCCAGGTACAGCCGCCCGCCCGCGCCGAGGACCATCTCGTCCAGCTCGTCGCAGAGCCGGTGCAGGCCCGGCTTGATCGGGATGTCCACCGCGAGGGTCCAGCCCGGCTCCGGGAAGGAGATGTGGCCCGCGTTGCCCTTGCCGAACCGCTTGAGCACGTTCAGGCAGGAGATGTGGCCGGAGGAGGAGATCTTCTCCATCGTGGCGCGCAGGAAGGGTTCCTGGCCGAACGGCACCACGAACTGGTACTGCAGGAACCCGTTGCTGCCGTAACCCCGGTTCCACTCGCCGACCAGGTCCAGCGGGTGGAAGAACTGGGTGATGTTCTGCACCGAGCCGAACCGGGTGGCGCCCATCCGGTAGTACGCCTCGTTGATGATCTTCGCGGTGAGCTTGTTCAGGCACCAGTTCGGGAAGATGTCCGGCGCGGTCAGCAGCTGCGGCGCGTCGAACTTCAGCGGGTCCTTGCGCAGCTTCTTCGGCAGGTCCTCCAGCTTCGCGGGCCAGCCGCGCAGCAGCGTGCCCCGGCCCATGCGCTCGCCGGTGGTCAGCGAGTCGAACCAGGACTTGGAGTAGGTGTACTGGTCGTCGTTGTCCTGCAGGCGTTCCAGCAGCTCGTCGAAGTTCTGGGTCTGCTCGACGTCGGCCAGGAAGTAGGAGGTCTCCACCCGCTTGAGGCGGATCGTCGCGCGCAGCACGACACCGGTGAGACCCATGCCGCCCGCGGTCGCCCAGAACAACTGGTCGTCCTGGGTCAGGCGCTGGATCTCCCCGTTGGCCGTGAGCAGGTCCATGGAGAGCACGTGGTTGCAGAAGCTGCCCTGCGTGTGGTGGTTGCCGCCGTGCACGTCGGCCGCGATCGCCCCGCCCACGGTGACCTGGCGGGTTCCCGGTAGCACCGGCACCCACAGCCCGTACGGCAGCAGACGGCGGACCAGGGTGTCGAGGCTGACACCGGAGTCCGCCTCGACGACGGCCTCGTCCACGTTGATCGCGTGGATCTTGTCCAGCGCGGTCATGTCGATCACCAGACCGCCCGCGTTCTGCGAGGAGTCGCCGTAGCTGCGGCCGAGGCCGCGGGCGATCACCCCGCGCTGCCCGGCCGTGCGCACCGCGCGGGCGATCTCGTCCACGTCCCCGGTGCTCACCACCTTGGCGGTGGTCGGGGCGGTGCGGCCCCAGCCGGTGAGCGTGCGGGTTTCGGTCTGGATCTCGGTCACTGCCACCCGGCCGAGTCTAGGGACGCCAGTACTTGCTTCGATGAAGCAACTGTTCTACTGTTTGTTTCATGCAAGCAAGCAAAAAGGAGATCGCCGGGCTGGCCGCCTCGGTGGAGCGGATGGGCGAGGCGCTGCGCAGGGGGACCGCGCGGGCGTACGACCCGGTGCGCGTGGGTGTGCTGCGCGTCGCGGCCGAGCGAGGCCGGGTCCGGCCCGGGGAGGTGGCCGAGATCCTGGACGTGCTGCCGTCCTCGGTTACCCGGCACGTGCAGGTGCTCGCGGAGCTGGGGCACCTCGTCGTCACCACCGACCCCAGTGACCGCCGCGCGTCGCTGATCGAGATCACCGAGTCCGGGCGCGAGCAGATGCGCCAGTTCTCGCAGGCGGGCGTGGAGGTGTTCGGCGCCGTGGTCGCCGACTGGTCCGCCGCGGACGTGCAGACCCTGACCGCGCTGCTGGAGCGGCTGATGGCGGACTGGGCGGAGAAGGGGACGGAACAGCAGCGGACCTACCGCGCCAAACGTCGGTTCGGATGGAGCGAGACATGACCAAGGTGATCATCATCGGTGGCGGGATCGGCGGCCTGACCCTCGCGCACGGGCTGCGCGGGGCGGGCGTGGACGTCGAGGTGCACGAGCGCGACCGGCATCCCACGGATCGCTTGCACGGCTTCAGGATTCACATCAACCCGCACGGTGCCGACGCGCTCCGCGAATGCCTGCCCGCCGGACTGTTCACGGAGTTCACCGCTCGCAGCGGCATGGGCAGCAACGAGTTCACCTTCGTCACCGAGCGGTTGAAGCGGTTGCTGCGCATCGAGACCGGCGGGCACTACGGCATCAACCGGATCGCGCTGCGGCAGATCCTGTTGTCCGGCTTGGACGACGTCGTGCGCTTCGACAAGAAGTTCGAGCGCTACACCGTGGCCGACGACGGCCGGGTCACCGCGCACTTCGCGGACGGGACCTCGGCGGTGGGCGACGTCCTGGTCGGCGCGGACGGCGGGGGATCACGAGTGCGCGGGCAGTACCTCCCGCACGCCGAGCGCATCGACACCGGGATCATCGCGATCGCGGGCAAGTACATGCTGACCGAGGAGAGTCGCGAGCTGATCCCGCCCGCGTTCGTCTCCGGGCCGTTGAGCGTGTTGCCGCCCAAGAGCTGTGGGATGTTCACCGCGCCGCACGAGCTCGACGGCGACGTGCAGCCCTACGTCTTCTGGGCCTTCTCGGCGAAGCGCGAGTACTTCGGGACCGACGTGGAGTCATTGGGAGACATGGAGCTCCGCGATCTGGTGCTAGGGCTCACCGAGGAGTGGGCTCCGCCGTTGCGCGGCCTCGTCGCGCTGTCCGATGTGGACACGATCAGCGCGCTGCCGATCCGCTCCGCCACCCCGGTGCCGAAGTGGGAGGCGAGCACGATCACGCTGCTCGGCGACGCCATCCACAGCATGACGCCGTTCCGCGGCATCGGCGCCAACACCGCGCTCCGCGACGCGCAGCTGTTGTGCCGCAAGCTGACCGAGGGCGGCCGTCCGCTGGTGGAGCGCATCGCGGAGTACGAGGCGGCCATGATCGAGTACGGCTTCGCCGCCGTGCGCGCGTCGCTCACCACGGCGCGGCAGTCCGTCAGCGACAGCCGGACCGCTCGGCTGGCCGGACGCGCCGCCTTCCGCGTGTTCGACGCCGTGCCCTCGCTGAAGCGCCGTGCTTTCGCCGACCTCGGTCGCTAGGCGGTGCCCGGCTGTAGCCTGGTGCCGGAGGCGCAGATGAACGAGGCCGATCCGCACATCCACGTCGAGCGGAAGGTGCTGGAGTCCAGCCCTGCGGTCCGCAACCTGGTCACGTCGATGCTGGGCCGCGCGATCGACGCACCCAGCGTCGTCGCCAGCGGTTGCGGCCTCCGCGTGCCCTACGCGATGACCTCTCCGCACCCGGAGAGCGTCACCTGCCTCCCGTGCCGGGACCACGCCCACCGCGAGTACCTGCGCTTCGCCGACCAGTTCGAGCGGCTGGGCGCGGCGGCCGGATCGACCGTCACCAGTGGCCAGGTGACCGAAGCCGCGCAACGGCTCCGGGACCTCGCGAACAGGTTCGCTAGGGCGCGGTGATCGCGGCGACCATGACGTGCCGGATCGCCTCGGTGATCTCCTCGACCGGCCGCAGCGCCTCGTGCGCCTGCCACTCCCGGAGCAGGCCGGTGACCACGCCGACCAGCGCGATCGAGATCAGCCGGTAGTCCCGCTCCGGGGCGTGGCCGACCGAGGCGGCGTGCGCGGCCTCGTCCTCGATCAGCGCGGCCCACCTGGCCACCCACTCCTGGTGCTGGCGTTCCAGTTCCGGGCTGACGCCCACGGCCTCGACGTAGTTCAGCCGGGGCAGCCGGGGATCGGCGGTGACGCTGCCCATGAAGGCGTCGAGCAGGGTGGCGATCCGGCTCGGCACGTCCTCGTCGGTCAGCTTCGCCAGCGCGCCCGCGACGCGGTCCAGCGCGGCCGCGTTGATCCGGTCGTGCAGCGTGAGCAGCAACGCCTGCTTCGTCGGGAACTCCTCGTAGAAGTTCCGCGTCGAGACGCCGGCGTCGGTGCAGATCCGCTCGATCCGGCTGGCGTGGTAGCCGTCGGCGGTGAAGCGCTCCAGCGCGGCGTCCAGCAACCGGGCGCGGCGCTCGGCCCTGCGCTGCTCGGCGGGCACGCCCCGGTAGGTGCGTGTCGATCGAGCCATGGCGGTCCTCCTGCGGTCTTGGTGATCACCAGCCTAGTGGTCAGGGGGATTGTCAGACCGGGTGCGGGTGGCTATTTTGTGAAAATCCCACTTATCAAAGTCGGGTAGCTTGCAAAGGAGTCGTCGATGTCTCCGCTGTCCCGCACACGCCTCGCGGCCCTCCTCTCCCTGCTGTCGTTGCTGGTCACTGCCCATGTCGCCGCCCCTGCCGCCGCCTCGGCCGGGCCCATCCCGATCCCCTCGGCGGACCCCTTCTACCAGCCCCCGGACCCGCTTCCGGCAGGAAAACCCGGCGAGATCATCCGCTCCAGGAAGATCGTCGCGAAATTCGCGTTGCTGCCCGCGCCCGTCCAGGCGTGGCAGATCCTCTACCGCTCCACCTCGGCGACCGGGCAGCCGATCGCGGTGTCGGGCACCCTGCTCGTCCCGCCGACGCCGTGGGTATCGGGCCCGCGCCCGCTGCTGTCCTACGCCGTGGGCACGCACGGCCTCGGCGACATCTGCGCACCCTCGTTCACCATCCGCGCGGGCATCGAGAACGAGGTCGCGTTGATCGCCCAGCCGCTGCTCAAGGGCTGGGCCGTGGTGATCACCGACTACCAGGGCCTCGGCACACCGGGGGTGCACACCTACGCGGTCGGCCAGGCCGAGGGGCGGAGCATGCTCGACGCCGCCCGCGCCGCGCAGCGCCTCATCGGCTCCGGTCCGGTCGGCCTCTGGGGTTTCTCGCAGGGCGGCCAGGCTTCTGCGTTCGCGGGGGAGCTGCAGCCGAGCTACGCCCCGGAGCTGGACCTCGTCGGCGTCGCGGCGGGCGGTGTGCCGCGTGACCTCGCCGCGCTCGCGCCGGTGATGAACGGCGGGCCGTTCTTCGGTCTCGCGGTCGGGGTGATGGCGGGCTACAAGGCGGCCTACCCGGAGCTGCCCTACGAAGACCTCCTCAACGCCCACGGTCGCCGCCTCGTCGAGGAGACGAGCAAGGACTGCGTCGCGGTCATGGTGCCGCGCAACGCTTTCCAGAGCTTCGCCACGATCGCCTCGGTGCCCGATCCGCTGGCGAACCCGAAGTGGCAGGCGCGCCTGGCGGAGAACCGCGCCGGGCAGAAGGCGCCGCGCGTTCCGGTGTACCTCGTGCACGGCGACATCGATCCGCTGATCCCTCACAGCATCGCCAAGCCCCTGCTGAACTCCTACTGCTCGCTCGGAGTTCGCGCGCAGTGGCAGACGGTCCCGTTGGCGGGCCACATCACCGGCGACGTGGTCGCGACACCGCTGGCGATGGAATGGCTCTCCGCCCGCTTCGCAGGCAAGCCCGCGGGCACATCCTGCTGACCGCGGTCAGGTGACTGCGACGGGGTGCCGGGCCACGGCTCCGAAGAGGTAGCCGAACTCGTTGAACGGCACCTGAAGCGGTTGCGTGACACCGGTGTTGTCGGTCGCGGCGGCCATCAGGGTGTGCAGGCCGGGGCGCTCCGGGCACCACGTGTACGTCCACTGCAGCCAGGCGCGGTCACGACCCAATGGCCGCGCCTGGCGCCACGTCGAGCCACCGTCTGTGCTGACGCGGACGCTCCGGACAGAGCCCTTGCCCGACCACGCGCGGCCGGTCAGCACGTGGCGGTGACCCGCGGTGAGCTGCGCGTTCCACGGCAGTTCGAAGGCGCACTTGCTGACCTGGGTGGTCAGCGGCGCGCTGCCGCCGGGCGGGTGGGTCGGCCCGAACAGGCGGTAGAACCGGGTGTTCCACGGCGAGAACAGCGGCGTCGCGGAGACCTCGATGGAGCCGACCCACTTGATGTTGGAGATCCCGGTCCACGACGGCACGATCAACCGCACGGGGAAACCGTGGTCCGGCGGCAGCGTCTCGCCGTTCATCTCGTAGGCCAGCAGCGTGTCGCACAGCGCTTTGTCGACCGGCAACGGGCGCCGCACCCGCCCGTGGTTGACCTGCCCCTCAAGGAAGTCCGGGTCCAGGCCGCTCGCCATCACGTCCACCGCCGCAGAGGTCATCCCGGCCCGCTCCAGAACCGTGGAGAGCCGGACCCCGCGCCACCGAGCGACGCCGATCCCGCCCAGCAGCCACGGCGTTCCGGGCACGGGAGTTCCTTGCTGCGTGGTGTAAAGGCTTCTGCCGTTGCCCGCGCACTCGACGAACTCGGTGACCGTTTCGGCCGGCATGCCGAGCAAGTCCTCGTAGCTGAACGACACCGGGCCGCCGTGCAAGCCCGAGCCGAACAACCGCAACCGCCAGGTGCGCACGTCGATCGTCGGGGTCTTCGTGTGGTTGCGCACGAAGAACCGGTCGTTGGGGACGGTGAAACCCATGCCGCGCATGGCTTCCCAGCGCATCTCGGCGTTCGTGCCGTGATCGATGAACAGCCCCGGCGGCAACGGCTTCACGATGGAGCCGGCCTGGGCGGACGCGCTCGGCCCGCCCAGACCGGAGAACGCGGCGGCCGCGCCGAGTCCCGCGCCGAGGTGCAGGAAACCCCGCCGGGACAGCCACTGGGCCAGCCGCCGTTCGTCATAGCTCGCCTCGTCTATCGCCACAAACGCAGTATTGGCTCAACGAAGCCGAAGAAAACCTCGCGGACCCGAAGGGCTACCTCAAGGTGCGGAGTTGTTCGGACATAATCAGGAACGCGCCGAGGCCGTGCAGGTCGTTGGTGGTGCGCTTGCGGTTGAAGTAGTAGCCGGCGTCTCCGACGTTCGTCCCTTCGGAAATGTCGTGCACGTCGGTCAGCCCGGCGGAGTTCACCGAGATCTTCGCCAGCACGCCCCGATAGCCCTTTGAGGCAACCGTTCGGTACTTCGCGTCGAGAAACCCCCTTTGCACGCCGCGGGACAGCATGAACGTGTACATCGCCGAGGCCGAGGTCTCGGTCCAGTTCCGGGTGTCACCGCCCTTGTCCACGACCTGGAACCACCGCCCGGTCGCCTTGTCCTGGTACCGCGCGTACCCGCGCGCCAGGTGCTGCACGATGGCGATCAGCTCGCCGCGCCGCGGGTGGTCGGCGGGCAGGATCTCCAGCAGGTCGATCGCGGCCATGCCGAACCAGCCGATCGCCCTCGCCCAGTGCTCCGCGGAGTGCTTGCCGGGGTTGTTCGCCCACGGCTCGTCCCCCTGCTCGTCGTAGGCGTGCCACAGCAACCCGTTGTCCGCCTTGAGATGCTTGAAGTAGATAGCCATGTTGTCCACGGCTTCCTCGT
Organism: Allokutzneria albata; assembly: GCF_900103775.1. GTDB lineage: Bacteria > Actinomycetota > Actinomycetes > Mycobacteriales > Pseudonocardiaceae > Allokutzneria > Allokutzneria albata. The sequence continues at coordinate 487,978 of NZ_LT629701.1, forward strand.
AGGCGTACGCGCCGTCGCCGTACGCCTTGCCGTACATGGCGAGGAAGGGCTGCGCCATGTACACGCCGTCCGCCCACAGCTGCCCCACCTTGCCCTTGGCGTGCCACATCCCCCCGTCCGAGGTGCGCGGGTAGTCGGTGATCGCCGCGCGGATCTTGTCCGCCGCCTTGCGGTACTTCGCCTGCCCCGTCTCGGCGTGCAGCACCACCAGCAGCGTGCCCGAGCGCATCCCGTCGAGGTGCGTGAAGCTCTGCTGGATGCTCCCGTCCTCGGCGACGAAGCGGTCCACCCATTCCCTGATGTAGTCCAGGTAGCGCTTGTCCCCGGTTCGCTTGTACACCAGGTACTGCGCGTACAGGTACAACCCACGGGTGTAACCCCATCCGCCGAGCGTGGCCGGGGTGTGGCGCTTCATCGTCGAGTCCACAATGGACTTCGACCAGTCCGGGGCGGCGGCCTTCGCCGGGATCGTGAACGACAGCATCGCGGTCACGAGCAGGACGACGACGCGGGAGAACTGCTGCGGGCTGGGCATGGCTGCTCCTCCGGCTGAGCCCGCGGCGGGAGGCTCTTCGTTGGCTTTCTCAGAGAGGTACACGGTGGGAGTGGTCTGGTCAAGCAGACATCGGAGGTGTGGCGCGTTCGGAGCAGGGCCTGGGGTGGTTTGAGTGGTGAAAGGTTGGGTGTTTGCTCCGTTGGGCTTTCGGTGCGGGTCGGCTGGTTCCAGCGGGGGGTCGGCTTGACCTGGGGCCCCTTGCGCGTGCCGAGGGCCTGCCGGGCGGGCACGGTCAGGAACCGGCCCTCGCCGACGAGCGTATGGCACGCGCACCCCAGGTAAAGCCTCGGCAGGGAGCCCCGGCTTGCGTTGGCTGGAACGTGGCTTTTCCGTGCGTGACAACGGATTAGACACTGTCAGACCCGCGGCTATAATCGAGGTATCCAACACGAGGGGGGTGAAATCATGTTGGATACCAAAGACATCATGGACGTGATCACTGATCATCTCGCCGCGAACGACACCTACCGTTTGTCCGAAGACGAGCATCTGACGTTCCTGCAAGACCTCGAAACCATCACGAATCTCGTCACCGCGGCGAAAATCGACGCCGCCACGCACGCCGAAGAACGCGGCCTGCACGCCCGGTATGGGTGTAAGAGTGTGTCGGTGTTGTTGCGGGAGAAGCTGAAACTCAACCACGCCGACGCCACTCGCCGCACGCGTCTCGTCCACGAACTACCGGCGCTGCCCCACACTCGTGAAGCGGTCTATGCGGTGTGATCAGTGGCGAGCACGCGTTGGTGATCTCCGATGCGATCAAGCGTCTCCCTGGCGACCACGTCGAGCAGGCGGATCAGGCGTTGGCCGAGGTCGCGCCGACGTTGCCCCCGCGTGATCTGATGCGGGTCGGTAAGCACCTGCGGTCGCTCGTCGACCCGGACGGGGTGTACCGGGATGAGCCGGAAGGCATCGCCAAGCGGGCACTGCGGATGGGCAACGACCAGGACGGGTGCCTGCACATCAAGGCGATCATCGATCCGCTCAACGGTAAGAAGTTCAGGACGTTCCTGCTGGCGTTGTCCAAGCCGAAGACGGTCAACGGGGAGAAAGACCCCCGCACGTCCGAACAACGCCTCGCGGATGCGTTCATCGAAGCGATGACCACGGCGATGTCGGCGAAGGACCTCCCCATCAACGGTGGGATGCGGACGCAGTTGATCGTCACGATGGACTTCGACGCCCTCGCGGCGAAGACCGGGTGTGATCAGACCCAGAACGGTGACCCGATCAGCGCGGGATTGATGCGCCACGCCGCCTGCGACGCTGGGATCCTCCCGATCGTCCTCGGCGGGGACAGTGAACCCCTGGACTACGGCCGGGAACGGCGCCTCGCCTCACCCGCTCAGCGCCGTGCCCTGGCCCTACGGGACAAGGGATGCGCCTTCCCCGGGGTGTGATCGGCCACCGGCGTGGACGGAAGCTCACCATGTATGGCAGTGGATCGACGGCGGGCCGACCGACCTGACCAACCTGATCTTGTTGTGTGTGCACCACCATCACGTGATCCACGAAGGAGACTGGGAGATCGTCTTCGAGCACGGGATACCGAGTTTCGTCCCACCGCGGTGGGTGGATCCCGAGCAGAAGCCGGTGCGCAACGTCCGGGTGGATCTCCCACTCCGGTTGTAGCCCCCTGCGCGGAACGCGAGGGGCACAACCGAACGGAGGCTTCACCTAGGGGCCTCAGGTCAAGCTGACCCCACGCCGGCGGTGGGCGCGAACCGCCACAAGGTCTCCTCGGTGGACTCGTCCACCAAAGCCGCCTGCACCTCCTCCGGGGCGAACCGATCGGTCGGGACGGCGAACACGACTGTCGCGGCACGATCCCGGTGACGGGCGGAGTAGCTGAGGAACCGCCACTCGCCCTCGATCCAGGTGTCGCGCACGTCGGAACGCAGCAAGCCCGCGACGGCGCGGTAGGCGGGGCTGCGCTCCACCTGCTCGACGCCTGCGGCCAACGGGACCCGCGAAGGGAGCCCGGCCAGCGGGTGGCTGAGGCGAACGCGCAAGCGCCGCAACGGCAACAGCCAGTACCGGTCCAGCTCCGCCGACAACGCCACGAAAACGGCCAGACCGGCGAGCACGACGACAGGGGACGTGGGCTCCGGGCCCGCGCCCGCGGCCATCGCGGAGGTGAGCACGAGCAGACCGGCGCGGCTGAGCGAACGCCAGCCGATCGGCCCGCCCTTGCCACCCATGCAACCGCAGTCGGACTCGGGGCGGACCTGGCGCGCGTACAGCAGGTACGCGACGAAACCCAGGGCCAGAGCGGTCGCGGCCAGGCCCTCGGCGACCTCCACCGGGGGCAGGGCGAGCGCGGTGGCGATCAGCAGTTCGACGACGCCGACGGCGCGGTAGGCGGCCAGTTCGCGGCCCTTGCCGACCAGGCGATCGAGCGCGGTGCGGCGGGCGGCCAGGGCCGGGGACGGGCCGAGGAGTTTCACGCCGCCCGTCCAGGCGAGCACGATCGCGACCACGAGAACCTGCGAGGACAACAACATCGGGTCTCCCTCCCACTGCCGGGGAGGGATCCGGGCGGGGCAGGACCGCCCGGATCCCTCGTGCTCCGGCGCCGGACTACGCGGCGGCGAACACCGTTGCGATGTCGACCTCGTTGGTGTCGGGCCGCCACGCACCGATGACCTGCACGTGCTTGCCGACCTGCAGCAGGGACAGGTCGGAGACGGCCGGGGTGTCGTTGTAGACCGCCGCGGTGGTGCCCGCGACCACGTGCCCGATCACCCGGTCCCCGTGGTGGTCCAGGTGCAGCACGTTCCGGTCCATCGCGGTGATGTGGGCGGTCAGGTTGACGATGTTGACCCACACCGAGTCGGCGGCCAGCGTGCCGTCGTCCAGTTTCAGGCCGCGGGCGTAGAGCCCGTCACCGACCTTGATGGTGTCGAAGGTGGTCGGCCGCAGCTTCCACAGGCTGGTGCCGTCGGTGACGTGGATGCGGTGCAGCGTCCGGTCCGAACCCGTGACCACCAGCATCGACCCGGTGATCGCCGAGATCCGTCCCTCGGCGAAGTTCGGGTCCGGCAGCGCCGGGTCCAGCTCCAGGCCCGGTGCGGCCAGCGCCTCCTCCGGGGCCACCGAACCGAACGCGGTCGCGCCGACGACGGCCGCGCCGCCGAGCACCGCCGAGCTGAGGAAACGCCTGCGGCCCAAGCCGTTCTCGTTCGTCATCGCTCAGCCCTCCTCACGCGACCGTGCAGGGCAGGCGCCCGCCGGAGAGACTGCCGATCACGCTGTACGCGGCCGGGGTGAGGTCCATGATCCGGTTCGTGCCGCACTTGGTGCCGCAGCAGGTCTTCTCGCCGCACCACAGGTCGGTCTGCGGCCCGCAGTCGGCGATCTTGACCCGGACCGCCTTGTTGTTGCACAGGCTGGTGATGGTGAACTGGTACCCGCAGGTGCGGCGGACCAGGGTCTTGCCGCACTTGTCCGGCCTGGTGATGTCGAAGCACGCGGCGGAGGCGTTCGGCCACGCGCACTGCATGCTGGCGGAGTTGCAGGTCCCGCAGGCGCCCTTGCCGGTGGAGCCGCACGGACCCCAGGCGGCACCGCAACAGAACCAGGTCGTGGACCCGGTGGATGGAGCCATGTGGTTGCCCTCATTTCGCAAGACGGAGCACAGCGAACTGACGGGGCCGCCAAGGCAGGGGCGGCGGCCCCGTGGGAGAGATCCGCGGGCGGCCGGGGCAGGGGAGTCCGGCCGCGCGCGGACGACGCCGCCCGAGGGAACTCACGAAACGCGCCAGGCGAGCCCGCCGTCTCCGGGCTGGCCCGGCGTCGGCGAGCGGCGTGCTGACGCAGGGATGGTTATCGGGTAACCAAAATCACGGTAAGCCCGAGAATGGATTTCGGCGAGGGTCCGTCCGCGCCAGCCGGTACGGCCTAACGGCCCACGGCCGTCCGTGGTTGCGCGGAGCGCGCAGTGGTTTGTGCCACAAGGTCGTTCGAATGGAGTAGGCGCAGGTCACAGCGATCCGACGGGTCGAGCGGGGAGACTGGCGGTGTTTTGTCATCCGGACGGGGGGCCGGGCCTCCTAGGCTAGGAGGCGAACAGGCATCGACGAGTACGGAAAACCGGGGTAGTAGATGACGTCGACAGAGGCTGGCGACGATCAGGGACGGCTGCTGGGCGGGCGCTACCGCCTCGGCGAACTGATCGGGCGCGGCGGCATGGGCTCCGTGTGGAGTGCTGTCGACGAGATGCTGCGCCGCGACGTCGCGGTCAAAGAAGTCACCGCGCCCGCCTGGGTCAGCGACGAGGAACGCCGCTCGCTCGCCGATCGCACCATGCGCGAGGCCAGGGCCGCCGCCAGGATCAGCCATCCCAACGTGGTCACCGTCTACGACGTGGTGGACGAGGACGGACGTCCGTGGATCGTGATGGAGCTGGTGAGGGCGCCCTCGCTGGCGCAGGTCGTGGAACGGGACGGCGCGCTGGCGCCGAGCCGGGTCGCCGCGATCGCGCTGCAGGTCTTCGCCGCGCTCAGCGCCGCGCACGAGCACGGCATCCTGCACCGCGACGTGAAGCCGGGCAACGTGCTGGTGCACGACACCGGGCGCACCGTGCTCACCGACTTCGGCATCGCGACGGTGCAGGGCGACGCGTCGCTGACCGTCTCCGGGATGCTGGTCGGGGCGCCCGGCTACATCGCCCCGGAGCGCGCCCGCGGCCTGGAGGTCGGCACCGCCTCCGACCTGTGGTCCCTCGCGGCCACGATGTACGCGGCCGTGGAGGGCAAACCGCCGTTCGACCGCACGGGGGCGCTGCCGACGCTGACCGCGGTGCTCACCGAGGACCCGGAGCCGATGCGCAACGCGGGCCCGCTGCGCCCGCTGATCGAGGCGATGCTGCGCAAGGAGCCCGAGGAGCGGCCGAGCCCGGCCGAGGTGGAGAGCGTCCTGCGCCGCGTCGCGCTCGGCGACCTCGGCGAGGACGAAGCGGCGACCGTGCTGGTGTCCTCGGGCGTCGGCGCGGGCGCGACGGCGTCCCTGGTCAAGGGCGAGCCGACCCGGGTGCAACCCGCGCTCAAGGCCGCCGCGGCCGCCGCGCAGCCCTGGTACCAGCGCACCCCGGCGAAGGTCGGCGCGGGCCTGGGCGTGGCGATCCTGACCGCGGGCACGGCACTGGCGATCGCGTTGCTGATCAACCAGCCCGACCCGATCGACCCCGGCGGGGACGGTGGGGCCGGGAACTCGCCGAGCCAGGTCCCGCCCTCGGCGCCCCTGGTCAGCGGCGAGGAGACGACGACGTCGAGGCGGGGCCGGCCGCAGACGACCACGCCGTCCACGTCGCACTCCACGACCTCGTGGCAGCCGAGCACCACGAGCCAGCCGCCACCGCCGACCACGACGCCCTCGAAGCCGAGCACCACCAAGCCGACCACCCAGCCCAGCTCGCCGTCGACCCCGCCGGACCCCGGCGGTGTCGACATCGGCGGATTGCGTCAGCACTGAGGGGCTACCAGAAGCCGGGCTCCCCGCCGACCACGTCCAGCAGGGGGCCGGGAGTGCTGTGCGGGGGCACGTCCGGCAGCGGCTGCCAGCGGGCGTTGCGGTCCGGCCCGTAGAGCCGCCACAGGCTGCCGTCGTGGCGCAGCTGGGCGATCGCCCTGCGCGGCCCGTCCGCCCAGGGCGCGCGGACCTCGTAGATCGTGACGTGCGAAGCGCGCACCGTGCACTCGACGCGGACCTGGTGGAGGGCGCGCTCAGGGATGCGCCCTTCACACCAGCGGACGATCTGGCGCAGGTGCGGGTCCGGGACGGCCATGCGCGATGGTGGCACGGCCGCCCACGGTTCCGTCAAAGGGTGATCAAGACCTTCAGTGCACGACGGTCGTTCATCGCCGCGTAGCCCTCGGCCACCTCGTCGAGCTTGATCGTGGTGTCGAAGATCGGGGACGGGTCGACCGCGCCGGAGAGCACGTCGGGCAGCAGCTCCTCGATGTAGGCGCGGGCCGGGGCGACGCCGCCGCGCAGCGCGATGTTGCGCTTGAAGAGGCGGTCGATGTCCAGGCCCTCGCCGCCCAGGTGCGGTACGCCCACGTAGCCGATGCCGCCGCCGGGCCGGGCGATCGAGATGGCCGTCTGCATGGACTGCGAGGTGCCGACGGCTTCGATCACCGCGTGCGCGCCCTCGCCGCCGGTCAGCTCGTTGACCGCTTCGACCGCCTCGTCGCCGCGCGCGGCCACGACGTCGGTGGCGCCGAAGGTGCGGGCGATCGCGGTGCGGGTCTCGTGGCGGCCCATCGCGATGATCCGCTCCGCGCCGAGGCGACGTGCCGCGAGAACGGCGCACAGGCCGACCGCGCCGTCACCGACCACCGCGACGGTCGCACCGGGGCGGACTCCGGCGATGGTGGCAGCGTGGTGACCGGTCGGCAGCACGTCCGACAGCGACAGCAACGCGGGCATCAGGGCCTCGTCGGCGTCCGAGGGGAGCTTGACGAGGGTGGCGTCGGCGAACGGGACGCGCACCGCCTCGCCCTGTCCGCCGTCGTTCGCCTTGCCCCACATGCCGCCGTTGACGCAGGAGGTGGGCAGCTGTTCGCGGCAGTACGCGCACTCGCCGTCGCTGAACATGAACGGAGCCACCACGAGGTCGCCGACGCGCAGCGTGGAGACGCCCGCGCCGACCTCGGCGACCCGGCCGAGGAACTCGTGGCCGATCCGGGCGCCCGGCTGCGAGGGGGAGACGCCCTGGTAGGGCCAGAGGTCGCTGCCGCAGATGCAGGAGTGGGTCACGGTCACCACGGCGTCGGTCGGTTGGGTGATCACCGGGTCGGGTACCCGCTCGACGCGGATGTCGCCGGGGCCGTGGAGGGTGGTCGCGAGCATGTGTGTCCCTGGGGTCGAGCGGAGTCGTGGCGGCGGCCCCACCAGCTTGCCCCACAAAACCTGGCACACTCGAAGTCAAACGGACAAAGGGGACGCGATATGGCCGGACTCTTCAGCAAGATCCAGCGCTTCCTGCGCAGTCCCAAGGGGCGTGAACTCCAGCACAAGGCACGCCGCATCGCGCAGGACCCGCACACGCGCCGCAAGGTGACCGACGCGCTGCGGAGGTTCCGCAGGCGCTAGGGACAGCAGCGACCCCCGGGCTTCTTCCTGCTGCGCAGGCCGAGCCTGGACTGTGGCTCGGAGCTCCGGGGGTCGGGTAGCTGCCTGGAATTCGCCGGACGCTTATCCCGCGGTGCACCACGGGGCCGACGTTGTGAAGGCCGTTGGCGGTCCTAGCGGACAGCCACCTCACGAGTCCTGTTGATATTCAACGTTGGACCACCTCCTTTCCCGTGTGCGGTCAGGCTATGTCCGCGCTCCCAAGGGCCGCAACGCTTTTTACCGCGTGGGACGCGCGAGCATCCCGTGCTCCAGCGTCCTGGTGATGGACTCCAGCGCCGCGTGCCTGGTCATCGTGCCCTCGGTGGTCGCGTCGATGCCCATGTAGACCACCGCCCACAGCACGCGGTTGAGCCATTCCTTGCTCACCTCGGGGTCGAAGTAGCCCTCCCGCTGACCGCGCTCCAGCAGCGCGAACACCGGCGCGTCCAGCTCGTCGAGGTCGCCGACCAGGTCCTTGCGCGTGTCGATCAGGTGCTCGCCGAAGAGCACCAGCAGCACCGGGCTCAGCTCGAAGTAGGTGTGGATGATCCGGCGCAGCCCCTGGGCCGGTGTGCCCTGGTCCAGCTCGGCGGCGGCGACCGCGGCGGTCAGCTGCGCCATCGAGTCCTCCACCACCGCCGACAGCAGCTCGGTGCGCTCCGGGAAGTAGCGGTGCAGCGTGCTCCGGCCGACGCCGGCCGCGTCCGCCACCTCCGCGAGCGAGGCCTGCGGCCGGGTGGCCAGCAGGGCGATCGCGGCGTCGAGGATGGCCCGCCTGGTCCGGCTGCGGCTTCCGGATTCCCTGGTCGTGCTCGGCATCCGCCCACTCTAGCCAGTCAGGGACGTCGATATCTATTTATGGGGCATTGATGTCCCAAAGTGCTACGCTCGCGCTCGACACGAGGGGGAACGCGATGGAACCGACACCGGCGAAGTGGCAGAACATCCGGGTGCTGTGGAGCTTCGTCCACCCGCACCGCAAGGTCCTGTTGGCCGGACTGCTGCTGGCGCTCGGGGCCACCGGTGCCGCGCTGGCGACGCCGATGGTGACCAAGGCGGTCCTGGACGCGCTCGCGCTGTCCGCGTCGGTGAGCGGGCCGGTGACGCTGCTGGTCGTGCTGCTGGTGGCCGGATCGCTGTTCGGCCTGGGCCAGTGGACGCTGCTGGGCAGGCTCGCCGAGCGGATCGTGCTGGACGCCCGCACCTCGATGGTGCGGCGGCTGTTCCGCGTCCGGGTCGCCGAGCTGTCCAACCGCACCAGCGGTGAACTGGTCACCCGGGTCACCTCCGACACCGTGCTGCTGCGCGAGGCCGCCGCGGCCAGCCTGGTGGACTTCGTCAACGGCACCGTGCTGCTCGTCGGCTCGCTGGTGCTGATGGCCACGCTGGACTGGGTGCTGCTGTCCACGACGATCGGCATGCTCGCGCTCGTCGGGATCTCCGTCGCGGTCCTGATGCCGTCGATGTCAGGTGCGCAGCGGCAGGCGCAGGCCGCGGTCGGCCGCCTCGGCGGAGTGCTCGAAGGCGCGCTGCGGGCCATCCGCACGGTCAAGGCCAGCCGCGCCGAGGCCAGGGAGAGCGACCGCGTGCTCGCCGAGGCCCGCGAGTCCAACCGGCAGAGCGTCCGCGCGGTCCACATCCAGGCGATCGCCTGGTGCGTCTCCAGCTTCGGCGTGCAGCTGGCGATCCTGTTCGTGCTCGCGCTCGGCGCGTGGCGGGTCAGCTCCGGTGAGCTCGCCGTGTCCGGACTGGTCGCTTTCCTGCTCTACGCGTTCCAGGTGATGGACCCGGTGAACACGCTGACCCAGGCCGTCACCCACCTGCAGTCCGGGATCGCCGCCGCGGCGCGCATCCGCGAGGTGGAGAGCTTCGGGGTGGAGGACTCCAACGCCACCGTGACGCCGATGGGGGAGCGCGGATCGCCGAACGTGTTGTCCTTCAACGGGGTCACCGCGCGCTACGTGCCCGGCGGACCGCCCGCCCTCGACGGCGTCGACCTGGAGATCCCGCGCATCGGGCACACGGCGTTCGTCGGCCCTTCCGGCGCGGGCAAGACGACGATGTTCTCGTTGATGCTGCGCTTCCTCCAGCCGGAGCACGGCGAGCTGTGCCTGGACGGTGTCCCCTTCGGGCAGTTGTCGATCGAGGACGTGCGCAAGCGGATCGTCTACGTCGAGCAGGACACCCCGCTGCTGCCGGGAACCGTGCGGGAGAACGTGCTCTACACCCACGCCGACGCTTCGGAGGAGGCTGTGTGGGCGGCGTTGCGCGCCGTGCGGCTCGACGAGCGGGTGCGGCGGCTGGAGCACGGTCTGGACACGCCGTTGTCCGGAGCGGCCATCTCCGGCGGTGAGCGCCAGCGGATCGCACTGGCCCGCGCGCTGGTGACCGACCCGGAGATCCTCTTGCTGGACGAGGCGACCGCGCAGCTCGACGGGCTGACCGAGGCCGCGGTGCAGGAGGTGATCAAGCGCGCCGCCCGAACCGGGGCCGTGCTGACCATCGCGCACCGACTGTCCACTGTGGTCGATGCGGATCAGATCGTGTTGCTGGACAAGGGGAAGCTGCGCGCGGTCGGCACACATGCGGAGCTGGTGCGCTCCGACGAGCTCTACCGCGACCTCGTCGGAGCGCTCCGCATCGCCGTCCCCGCGTGACACTTCGCGGGTGAACAGCTGCACCGGCTCGTCCGAGCCGCCCGGCATCGCGGCCGGGCTGACCGTCGAAGCCGTCGCCCTTGCCTCCCCCCGCGCTTCGGAAGCGCTGACGATGTCCACTCTGAGTGGTCCCAGACCGTTCCGCGTGCCCCATGGCACCCCCTGGCCCGTACTGGCCCTTCGCGGCACAGGCTGGCATCTGCCCTCACCCGGACAGCCCCGCTTGTCGGTGCCCGCTCCTACCTTGGCCGCGCGGCTGGGAACGATCAGGGGAGACCGTGGGCACGCTCGGGGACGTCATCACCCGCCTACGCCCACGACCCTGGCGCCGACGAAGCACTAGGCCGCGCGCGAACTCTTCACCTCAGCCGGTGCACGGCCGACCTGCCTCACCTGGCAGGAAGACGCCGAAGTGGAGCGGCCCGGCGCTTCCGAGTAGCGCCGGGCCGCCGTTGGCCTGGTCAGGTCCCTTCCGGCCAGTAACGGCCAGACGGGGACGAGGGACGAAACCGCCGTGTTCCCCGTGGGCGCACGACCCGGCCAATCCCCGCCGAACCTGGCCCCTTCCAGCCCCATCAGACCGCCCTGACCAGCATCAACGCTGGTAGACGGCAACCCCGTCAATACTGTGGCGTTCGTTTCGCTAGACGTAACGAATGCCCCATCGGGTACATCACCCGGGTGGGGCTAGACGACGGCGCCGGTGCGGTCGCGTTTGTGCGCCGGGGTGGTGGAGTAGTGGGACTTCTTCTTGGTGCGCTGCTTGCCCGCGCCCGGCCACCGCTTGTCCAGCAGCACCGCGATCGGCGCCGCCGTCACGATGGTCGAGAGCGTGCCCGCGACCAGGCCGAGCAGCATCGCCAGCGCGAAGTCGGCTAGTGACCCGCCGCCGAGCGTGAGCAGCGCGCCGAGCACGAACAGCACACCGATACCGGTGTTCACCGTGCGCGGCAGGGTCTGCAGCACGGCCGCGCTGCTGACCCTGGCGAAGGTCTCCTTCGGCCGCAGCCCGCGGAGTTCGCGCACCCGGTCGAAGACCACGACGGAGTCGTTGACCGAGTAGCCGATCACCGTGAGCATCGCGGCGAGGAAGACCGCGTCGAGGGTCTTGTCCAGCCACGCGAACGTGCCGAGCACGATCAGCACGTCGGCGGTCAGCGCGAGCACGGTCGCGACGCCGAGCCGCCAGTCGAACCGGAACGCCAGGTACGCCAGCTGCGCCAGGACGGCGAGCAGCAGCGCGATGAGGGCGTTGTTGCGCAGCTCGACACCGAGGCTCGGGCCGATCTTCTCGTCGCGGATCTGCTCCGCCTTGCCCGCGGCCTTGGCGACCGCGTCACGGATCGGCGCGGTGTTCTCGACGGGCTCGGTGCGCACGGTCACCGCGTTGTCGCCGGACGCCTGCACGATCGCGCGCGGGAATCCGGCGTTGCTGACGGCGTTCCGGACGTTCTCGACGTTGGCGGGCGCGCCGGTCGAGTACTCCAGCACCCGTCCACCCGTGAACTCGACGCCGAGGTTGATGCCGCGCACGAACACACCCGCGAACAGCAGTACGAGCACGACGGCGGAGCCGATCAGCCAGCGGCCCGCGCGGTCGTAGAGCTTCGGGTCGCGGGCCTCCAGCCTGCGCCGGACGACGCCGTGGTGCGCGAGGCCGGTGATCTTGGGGTGCTTGGCCAGCGGGCCGCGGACGGCGAGGAACAGCAGCGCCCTGGTGAGCACCAGGGTGGAGAACATCGCGCCGAGCACACCGATGGTGAGCGTGACGCCGAAGCCCTTCACCGGCCCCGTCGCCAGCCAGAACAGCAGACCGGCTGCCAGCAGCGTGGTGATGTTGGAGTCCACGATCGCCGACAACGCGTTGCCGAAACCGCGGTCGATCGCCTTCGGCAAGCGCTGGTCGGCGCGCGTGCCGAGGAACTCCTCGCGCGTCCGCTCGAAGACGAGCACGGTGGAGTCCACCGCCATGCCGATCGCGAGCACGAGACCCGCCAGACCGGGCAACGTCAGCGTCGCGCCGATGAACAGCAGCAACGCGTAGGACAGGGCGGAGTAGCCGACGAGCGCGATCACCGAGATCAGCCCGGCGACGCGGTAGACGACGATGAGGAACAGCGCGGTCAGGGCGAGGCCGATGATGCCCGCCTCGACGCTGGCGCGGATGGCGTCGGCGCCCAGGGTCGGGCCGACGGTCCGCTGTTCGATGACCTCGACCGGCACCGGCAGCGCGCCGCCCTTGATCAGCACCGCCAGCTCGGAGGCCTCCTGGTTGCTGAACCGGCCGGTGATCTGGGTGGAGCCGCCGAGGATGCCGACGTTGCAGCTGACCTGCGGATTCACCTCGGGCGCCGAGATGATCTTGTCGTCGAGGGCGATGGCCACGCGGCGCATCGGGCTGCCGACGGGCGCGCACGCGGCCTGCCCGGTGAGCTTGCCCCACGCGGTGCCGCCCGCGGACTGGAACTTGATCGACACCACGTAGCCGGGGCCGTCCTGCGCCATGCCCGCGCTGGCGTCGGCGACGCCCTCACCGGTCAGCGCGATGGGGCCGAGCACCAGCTGCTCGCCGTCGGTGGTGGGCAGCACCTTCTGTCCCGGCTTCGGCTGGGTACCGGGCTGCTGGGCGCTGATCACCGGGTGGAAGGTCAGCTGCGCGGTGCGGCCGATGACCTCGACGGCCTTGCGCGGGTCCTGCACCCCGGGCAGCTCGATGATGATCCGGTTCTCGCCGGAGCGGGCCAGCGTCGGCTCGGAGACGCCGAGCTGGTCGACCCGGCGGCGCAGGACCTCGAGTGCGCGGTCGGTGGTACCCGCGTCCGCCTTGGCCTGGGGGGAGTCCTTGGCCTGCAGCACGATCTGGGTTCCGCCGCGCAGGTCGAGGCCGAGGCGCGGAGCGGTGGTGAGGATGAGGAAAACGGACGCGGCGAGGACCGCGAGGGCGACGAACACCCTCACGACGGGTCCCCGGCGCGCGCGTGGGCGCGACATGGGTGGAAAGCCTCCGGTTGAGCCGTTGTCCACAGAGGACAGACGGGGGATGGTGACGGTCGTCGTTCGCTCAGGCGCGCGGAGGCGGCGCGCGCGAGCCGACCCGCGTGGTGGGCTCGGCGAACGATCCGGAGAGGCTGTCCTGCGCGGCGTTGCCCAGCGGCGCGAGGGGTTCGGGCACCGGTTCAGCGGGTGGCAGCAGCGCGATCAGCACCGGCCCCGCGGCGAGGTAGCCGCGCACCGGGACGGCGTAGGCCTGCTGGCGCCCGCGCAGCGTCGGGCTCGGGTGCGCCAGCTCGGAGACCACGTGCCTGGCGTGCTGGTCACCCTCGTCGGGGATGGAGGCGAACGCGGGGGAGGCCAGCCCGAGGGCGGCCAGTGCCGCGAGCAGGACGAGCAGCGCGGGCAGCAGGGGCCGCCGCTTCGTGCTCGTCACCATCATGTGGCACAGAGTAGCGGGCTACGTCACTGGCTGTCTCCGGCCATCCGGAGTCCGTTCTCCACAGAGGACGTAGTAAAGGACCCCCGCCATCAGGGCGCCGGACAACCAGGAGAAGTCGGTGTCGCCCAGCGCCTTGGCCAGCGGGCCCTGCATCAGCGGGACCATGCCGTACTGCCACGCCCAGCCCGCCACCAGCCCGCCGCCCAGGCTGACCAGTGCGCGCGCGTTCACCGTGCGCGACTCCTCGTACAAGTCGCTGACGACGATCTTCCCCTTGCGCAGCAGGAAGAAGTCCACCAGCACGATGCTCGCCCACGGGCTGATCCAGACCAGGATCGACACCAGCCAGTGGTCGAAGGCCCGCGCGAAGTCGTCGGCCTGGACGAACACCACCAGCACCGCCGACGCCACGATCCCGGCCACCAGCGTGACCTGCCACCGCGCCGCCTTGATCCCGATGGACAGGGCGGCCAGCGAGCACGAGTACAGGTTGAGGATGTTCGTCGCCACCGGCCCGTGCATGATCAGCAGCAGCACGGGCAGCGCCATCGCGCCGAACGCGCTCACCACGAGCGCGGACGGGTCCGTGCTGCCGCCGGTGCTGGCCAGGCACGCGCCCAGCGCGGCGAGCCACACGGTCGGCACGTACATGCCCAGCGAGGTCGACCAGAACACCGACCTCGCCGAGGCCCCCGGCCGCACGAACCGGCTGTAGTCGGCCGAGTACGGCAGCCACGTGATGCCCCAGCCGATGCCGATCGCGGTGAGCAGCTGGGTGACCGCGGTGAGCTTGTCGGCGGGCTCGGTGGCCGTCGCCGCCGTCCAGTTCAGGTCGGCCTGGCTCAGCGCGAGCACGGTCATGATCGCCATCACCAGCACGGTGGCGGGCACGGTGTACTTCTCGAACGTCCGGATCGCGTAGAAGCCGTAGAGCGCGAGCCCGAGCTGCACCACCATGATGATCGCGGCGATGAGGTACTTCATCCCGGTGCCGCCGTGCACGCCCAGCTGCCGCAGCACGGCCAGCACCAGGTCGAGCACCACCCAGGTGTTCACGCCCACCCAGCCCATCGAGACCAGGCACTGCACCACGCCCGGGACGATCGCGCCGCGCCTGCCGAACGGGGCCCGGCCGAGCACCATCTGGTTCACCCCGGTGCGGTGCCCGATCAGGTTGAACAGCCCGAAGACGGCGCAGCCGACCAGGTTGCCGAGCGCGATCACGATCAGCGTCTCGGCCAGGCTCAGCCCGAGGGTGACGCCGAGCGCGCCGAGCACCCAGTTGATGGGGGCGATGTTGGCCCCGGACCAGATCCAGAACTGCTCCCAGGGGGTGGAGTCCCGGTGCTCGGTGGGGATCGGCTCAATGCCGTGCGCGTCGAACGCCATCGGCACACCCTAAGCATCCCGCTGCTCGTCGAGAAGGCGCAGCGCCCGCTCATAGCGGAGGTTTCCGGCCCGAAGCTCGTCCACCGCCGCCCTGAGCGTGCCGGGTTCGCGGTCCGCGGCGAGCCGCGCGAGCGTGTGCAGCGGGACCACGAGCGTTCGCAACGCCCGAGGTGTGGCTGAGCTGAGGAACGGGTGCTTGCCGAACAACGTCTCGTCCCAGCCCCGGTAGTCCCACTTCCCCGGCGCGGCGCGCAGCAGCGCCTCGCCGACGTAGCGCACCGCTCCCACGACGAACGGACTGTCGACAGCCTCGTCGACCGCCGCCCAGTCGGCGAACCGGTCGAGCACGAGCGGTTCGAGCGCGTCGAGCGAGGAGAGCGTGAAGTCGAAGGGGAACTCCGTCGGGAGGAAACGGTTCCGCCATCCGGCGAGCGCACTGTCCATCTCGGACCGCCACCCGTCGAGGAACGCTTCGGGCCGGGGTGAAGGTGCCCGGTCCTCGAACGCGATCCCGAACTCCTCGGTCAGCGCCCGCGCCTGTTCCGGTGTGGCCAGGACGTAGTAGTCGTCCTCGCAGCCCTTGTGCTCCTCGCGGTAGTACTGGTGGAAGACGCGGGGGTCGTCGCCGCCGGGCTCCAGATCCTCGATCTGGTCCGCGACCGCGCCCTGGTCGACGTAGTCGTCAACGAGGTGCTCGACGACCCACCAGACCGTTTCCCCGTCGCGCAGGAAGTGCAGCACCTCGCCGTGGTCCTCGTCGCGCACCAGCACGACGTCGGAGAAGGTGACCCCGGTCATCGGTGACACCTCGTTCTCGAACAGGAACCGGTAGTAGTCACCGACGTAGTCGACGTCCTCGCCGTGCACCGAAAAGGCGACACCGAACTCCGGAAGCCATTCCAGGAACTCCTCGGCCACCATCGGCTGGTCCAGGTAGCCCTCGTCCCCGTTGCCGATGTGGGCGAGCGCGGCGACCGCCTTGTCCTGGGGCAGCATGCCCAGTTCCACCATGCGGCCGGAGAGCTCGCGGAGCGTCCTCTTGGTCATGGGCGGGATTGTGGCACCCGCCCCTGACAGTCAGGCGCGCATGCGGGCCCGGTACTTCGTCGGCGTCGTGTCCACTGTGGACTGGAAGTGGGTGCGCAACGCCGCGGCGCAGCTGAAGCCGACCGCGCGGGCGATCCCCTCGACCGGGATCTCCGTCAGCTCCAGCAGGCGTTGGGCCGTCGCGATGCGCTGGCGCAGGATCCACTGCTGCGGGGACATCCCGGTCTCGGCGCGGAACCGCCTGGTGAAGGTGCGCTCCGACATGTGGACGCGGGCGGCCAGCTCGCGCACGGACAGCTTCTCGTGCACGTGCCGGAGCATCCACTCGCGCAGCTCGTCGAGGCAGTAGTCCGCGTCCGCGGGCACCGGCTGCTCGATCACCTGGGAGCGCTGACCGCCGCGGTGCCCCGGCAGCACCATGTTGCGCGCCGCGTGGTTGGCCGCGGCGATCCCGAGATCGAGGCTGATCAGCCGCAGGCACAGGTCCGTCCCGCCGCAGCCGCCGCTCGCGGTGAACACCGAGCCGGACTCCACGTAGAGCACGTCGGGGTCGACCTTGACGCCGGTGAACTGCTCGCCCAGCACCTCGGCGAGCAGCCAGTGCGTGGTGGCCTCGCGCCCGTCCAGCACGCCCGCCCGCGCCAGCACGAAGGCCCCGCTGCAGATCGAGGCCATCCGGGTGCCCGAATCGTGTGCTTTCCGGACCTCCGCGAGCAGCCACTCGGGCAGCTCGATCTGCTCGTCGTGCAGGCCGGGGCTGATCACCGTGTCGGCTTGGGCGATCAGCTCGGGGCCGCCGTGCACCTCGATCCGCAGGCCGCTCGCGGTCGCGACCGGCTGCCCGTCGAGGCTGGCCTGCCGCACCCGGTAGGGCCGGAACGGCACGCCGGGTGGCGGCTCGTAGTCGTCGAGGCAGTACTCGAAGATCTGCCACGGGGTCGCCAGATCAAATGCCACGGTGCCCGGCAAGGCCAGCACCACCACCTCGTGCATGGCGGAAAACCCTCCAGCGGTGACCGATTACCCACTTTTCCGGACGGCGGCACTCTAACCAGGATTGCCTTGGGATTTCCACCGGTGTTTGCGCAGGTAGCGCGGATGTTCACGGGCGGCAACCCTGATATCGAAGAATTTCCCGGGATGTAGTTCCCGGGGCAGTGGTCCAGTCCAGGGAAAGAAAAAGTGGTCCGACTTGACAGTTTGGCCGCAAAGGGGTTCGGGCGATGAGTCAGACAATGGCCGCCACTGAGTTCTGGGAGCGCATGTCGGTGCGTGCCCCCGGTGCGGAACCACCCGGCTACCGGCCGACCGGCACCGGCCTCCGGCACGCGCTCGCCGCGCTGGAGACGGCCGCGGCGGTGCCTTCGGCGGGCGCGATCCGTCCTTGCGAGAACTACGTGATCACCACCGAGGCCGACGGGCTCGCGGCCTTCCACGTTGACCCGGCGCGCAGGCGGTGCGCGCGGGTCGCGGTGCCGCACTCGGTCACGCTCGCCGCGGCCGCGGCCGGACTGCCGGTGATCCCCGAGTCCGGCGCGCACGTGGTGGTCGTCGTGCGGCCGTGGCTGTCCATGCGCAAGTACGGCGACCGGGGCTACCTCTACGCGCAGCTGGACGCGGCGCACCTGGCCACCAACCTGCTCGGCGTCGCGGGGGAGTTCGGCGACGCCGAGCTGCGGCTGCGGATCAACCGCGGGCCGCTCGCGGTGCTGCTCGGCCTCGCGGAGAGCTGCCGTGAGGCGCATTCGGTGGTCACGCTCCGCCCGTCCGGCCGGGTCGTCACGGGCGTGCTCGCCGGGTGGACCGTGGTGGACGAGCGCCAGGCCGGGCGTGGTGCCCGGGTCACCCCGCTGGAGGCGGCGTGCTGGGCGCAGCTCGCACCGTTGCTCGACGAGGGGTGGACCGGCCCGTCATCGCCGGTCCGAGCGGACACGGTGGTCGCGCCGCACGAGCGGATCAGGGTGTCCGTGCCGTTCGGCGTCGGCGCCACGTGGTCGAGGGCATCCCGCACTCGCTTCTCCAGCAAGGGTTTTCTGCGCGAGACCGTTCCGGCCGACCTGGTCGCCGACGCGCTCTCCGCGATCCAGGTGCTGTTGCCGACCGACCTGCCCGCCCAACCCGGGTTGCACGTGAGCATGCTCGTGCGGCGCGTCGCCGGTCTTCGGCCCGGCACGTATCGCTTGACCGGCACTGGAAAGCGGCGCCTGGTGGGCACGCTCAGCGACGCGCTGGTGGCGCGGCTGTGTATGGGGCAGAACCACATCGGTGCGGCTTCCGCCGTCGTCCTGTTGCACACCGCGCGCGGTGACCTCGTCGACTCCCGGCGTCTGCTGCGCGAACAGGTCTTCCGGGCCGGTGCGACGGCGCAGCTGCTCTACCTCGGCGCCGCGACCGCGGGTATCGGCATCACCGCGGTCGGCGGGTTCGACAGCGCTCAGTGGGCGCACGCGGCGCGGCTGCCCGGTGACCAGGAGGTGCTGTACGTGCTCGCGCTCGGAGCGGACGACGAGACCGCGCCGAAGCTCGACCGCTTCTCCAGCGCATACGCGCACAACGAGAGTTGAGGGGCGGTCGTGATCCTTCCCGACGTGTTCTCCGCTTGCCTGCGCGCACATCCGGACCGGCTCGCGGTCTCCGACGGCGCGACTGGGCTGACCTATTCCGATCTCGACGTCCGCAGCGCCGCGCTCGGCGACCGGCTCCGCGCTCACGGTCGCTCCCGGATCGGCATCCACGCGACAAACTCGCCGGACTACGTCATGTGGTACATCGCGTCGCTGCGGGCGGGCTTCGTGCCGTTCCTGATCGACGCGGCGCTCGGCGCTCATGAACTCGCCCGGATCGTCTACGACTGCTCGCTGGACCTGCTCGTGCACGAGGGGCCGGGCGCGGAGGTGCTGGGCGGTGGAAAACTGGCGCTGTCGGAACTGGTCACCGACACCGATCCGGTGTACGAGCTGTTGCCGGACACCGAGGTCTGCCGGTTCACCTCCGGTTCCACCGGCAAGCCCAACTGCGTCGAGTTCTCCGGGCGGGCCGTGGCCAACGCCGCGACCAACTGGGCGTCCGGAACCGGGCTCTCCTCGGAAGACCGGACGCTGTGCTTGGCCGGCCTGTCCAACGGACTGGCGTTCAACACGTCCTTGCTGGCCACGTTCCTCGCCGGAGCCTCGTTGCACTTCGGACGGGGGCTGCCGACCGCGAGCGCGGTGTTGCGGCGCATCGAGGAGACCGGAGCGACAAGGCTGGTCGGGTTCCCGGCGCTCTACGACTCCTTGGTACGCCGGGGAATCCGCCGTCTCGATGTCCGGATGGCGATCTCTTCCGGCGCTCCGCTCTCCGCGCGCACCAGGGAAGCGCTTCCGGGGATCAGCGACTACTACGGCATCGCGGAGACCGGCCCGTTGACGTTCACCGCCGACCCCGCACCGGGCGGGTTGGGGCCACCGCTGCCGGGAGTGCGGTTGCGGGTCGACGACGGCGTGCTGCACGTGCGCAGCGAGTCGATGGCGTCGCGCTACCTCAACGCGCCCGGGCTGTTCGAGTCGCGACTCGACGCGGAGGGGTTCTACCGCACCGGTGACGAGGGCTACCTGCGGGACGGTGAACTCGTGCTCACCGGGAGGTCCGCGCGCACGATCAACATCGGCGGTCGCAAGGTCGACCCGATCGAGGTCTCCGACGTCCTGCTGGCCGCGGAGGGGGTGCGCGGCGCCGTCGTCTTCGAGGAGGCCGACGCCCACGGTGAGCCGATGATCACCGCTGTCGTCGCCGCTTCGTCCACTGTGGACCTTCGCGAACACTGCCGCGCGCGGTTGCCCGGGTACAAGGTCCCCGCCCGCGTCCACGTCGTGCCGGAGATCCCGGCCAACTCCATCGGCAAACCCGCGATGGAGGCCGTCCGGGCCCTCGTCGCCCACCATTCTGGAGCCGTCAATGAGCCTGCGTGACCACGTGATCCGTCTCGTCGTCGAGTCCTCCGGCGGTGCGGTGTCCCTGGCCGACCTCGACGCCGCGGGAGGGTCGCTGACCGCTGTCGGCTACGGGTCGCTGGCGTACATGCGGCTCATCGACGCGATCGAGAACGAGCTGGGCGTCTACGTCGACCAGGACGCCGACCCGCACGCATTGTCCACTGTAGACAAGCTGGTGGAGTTCGTCGATGGGTGAGTTCTCCCTGGGCGTCGTCGGCGCCACCGGCAGGCTCGGCACGGCGATCACTCAGCTCTGCGCCGCGCGTGAGATCCCGATCGTGCTCACGGCCTCGTTCGGCGGCTGGCAGGCGACCGGGACTCCTTCCGTGCTCATCGACGCCAGCGCGCCCCAGGCGAACCGGTGTGTCGTCCAGTACTGCCGTGAACAGCGGATTCCCTTGGTGCAGTGCGTCTCCAACCTTCTGCCGGAGCAGCTTCGCGAGTTGGAGGTGCTGGCCGAGCTCGTTCCCGTCGTGCGCGCGGTGAACCTCTCGCTCGCGCATCACGTGCAGCAGCGCGTCATCCGCGAGGTCGCGGCGCTGCTGGGCGAGACGGTCGGCGATGTGGAGGCCTCGGTCTTCGAGCGGCATCCGGTCACCAAAGCCCACCGTCCCAGTGCCACCGCGCGTCGTCTCGCCGACACGTGGACCGCCGTGAGTGGAGAGCAGATCTGGGACGTGTGCTCGCGCCGCGCTGGGCTCGCGGTCAGCGACCACGAGATCCAGTGGACGTGGGCGGCGGAAACCCTGGTGTTGCGGCATTCCGTCGGCGATCTGGCGGCTGCCGCGTCGGGAGCGGTGATCGCGGCGGAATGGGTGCACGGTCGCGCGGCGGGACTGGCCTGCATGCGCGAGATCTACGACGACTACCTCGCCGAGCGGAGAACCCGGTGAACAGATCAGAACAGCGCTTGGTCGACCAGATCGCGCTCGGGGCGCGGATGCTGTCCCTCGACGGCCACGACGACTTCAACCAGGGGCAGATCTCCGCGCGCGTCCCGGGTTCGGACACGTTCTTCATCAAGAACGCCCTGTGCGGCTTCGACGAGGCTGATCCGGACCAGGTCGTGCGCGCCGCGGTGGACCCGGCCGCCGAGATCCCGTCGCTCGCGCCCCCGGAACTGCCGCTGCACCAAGGCATCTACCGAGCCCGGCCCGATGTGAACGCGATCGTGCACAGCCACGCCCCGAACACGTTGATCTTCGGAGCGACCGATCTGGAGCTGCGTCCGCTGTCCCACGACGGCGCGTACTTCGTCGACCGGATCGGCCTGTTCACCACCACGAGCAACACCGTGCTCGACATCGGGACCGGCGACGCGATCGCCGAAGAACTCGGCGACGGGGAAGCCGTCCTGCTGCGCAACCACGGCGGTGTGATCGTCGGCAAGAGCGTGCGGCACGCGGCGGTGTTCGCCCAGGTGCTGGAACGCGCGTGCCGATTGCAGCTCGCCGCGGAGTCCTCCGGCGTCCCGTACACGTGGTCCACGGAGTGGGATGTGACGCTGAAGCGGGACTTCATCTACGCCGATCTCTCCGTTCGGTCCTATTGGGACTACGCGGTGCGCAGGGTGAATCGGCACTGGCCGGAGACCGCGAGTTGGGCGTGACCATCCGGACCCTGATGGTCAGCCAGGCTTTCGGGAGCGTCGGGGTGTCGAGCGGGTTCGTGGTGTCGACCCTGCTCGCCGCGAACCTGGCGCCCTCGGCGAGCCTGGCCGGGCTGGCGCAGACCGCGTCCACCGTGGGGTCGGCGGCGGCAGCCGGAGTTCTCGCACTGCTCGCCACGGAGAAGGGGCGGCGAGCGGCGCTTCGCGCGGGCTACCTCGTCGGCGCCTTCGGAGCGGTGACCTGCTTGCTGGGGGCGGCTTTCGGCTCGTTCTGGACGTTCGTGCTCGGCATGGTGAGCTACGGGGCGGCGGCAGCCGCGAACCTCCAGGCCCGCTATGCGGCGGCGGACGGCGCGCCCGCGGGCAGGCGTGGGCGGGCGTTGTCGCTGATCGTGTGGATCACGACGATCGGTGCGGTGCTGGGGCCGAACACCATCGGGCTCGCCGCGACGGTGGGGTTGCCCGATCTCTCCGGCAGCTTCGTGTTCGCATTGGTGGGTTTCCTGGTCGCGGCCGCGATCGTCCACTTGCTCCCCGTCGCGCATGTGGCCTCTGAAAATGTTTCGTACGAAAGTTTTCAGGGGTCCCGGCTGCCGTTGTTGTCACTGTGCGCCGGGCACGCGGCGATGATCGCGGTGATGTCGATGACCTCGCTGCACATGAAGCACGGCGGGGCTGACCTGGTGTCGGTCGGTGTGGTCTTCAGCGTGCACATGGCAGGCATGTACGCGTTCTCGCCGGTGTTCGGCTTCGTCGCCGACCGATGGGGGCCGTGGCGGAGCAGCGTGCTCGGGCACGTGGTGTTGCTGGCCTCGTTCGCTTTCTCGGCGGCGTCGTTCTTGGTGGTGGGCCTGTTGTTGCTCGGGCTCGGGTGGTCCTGCGTGCTGGTGTCGTCGTCCGCGGCGATGGAGCGGCGCGCACAGGGCTTGTCGGACGTGCTGATGAACGTCTGCGCCGCTATTGCCGGGCTGGGCGCGGGCGTGGTGCTGGACCTGCTCGGCTTCGTGGCGCTCAACGCTGTCTGCGCCGCTCTCGTGATCCTCGTTCTGGGATGCTACTTCTTCTGTAGGACAAGATGATTCCTTCCTTCGCTCAGCACCAGCGGCTCGTCGGCGGACGGCATGTGCACGCGTTGTCCAACACGGTCGCGATCGGACTGCGGCTCGTCGGCGCGCTCAACGTGGACGCGCTGAGCCGTGCCGTTGCCGAGCTGCTCCGCCGGCACGAGGCACTGCGCATGGTCTTCCCGGGCGATGACTCCGTGGAGCTGCACACCGATGGTGCTCCACTGTGGACGATCGAGGCGGATGACCCGTCGCGTGCGCTGGAGATCCTGGTCCGCAACGCTTCCCGCCCGTTCGACCTCGCGCGGGGCCCGCTGTTCCGGGTGACCTTGGTGCGCGTGGCGCCCACGTTGCACCTGCTCGGCCTCGAACTCGACCACCAGATCACCGACGGCTGGTCGAACCGCGTCCTCGTCCAGGACCTGCTTCACCTCTACTCGGCGTTCGCCGCCGACGAGGCGCCACCCCCACCGCCCGCCGCGCTGCGCTTCGCGAGCTTCGCCGAGCAGGAGCGCTCACGGAACTTCGACCGCCAAGTGCACTACTGGCGCAAGCAACTCGCCGGGATCTCCCTCGTCCCCGACTCCGGCCTGCGCGACCGCCCCGGCTCGCCCGGCGTCGGCGAAGTGTCGGTCACCGTGGACGCGGCCCCCATCGTGGACTTCGCGCGCTCGCACGGCGTCAGCCCGGTCCCCGTGATCACCGCCGCCGTCCAGGCCGTGACGTGGAAGCGCCGCCTCTCGTGGATGCGCCCCGACGAGGCCGCCGACGTGGCCATCATCAGCTGGCTCGCCAACCGCATCGCCCCGCTGGTCGACCACACCGTCGGCTACTTCGCCACGCGCACCGTCCTGCGCACCGACCTCAGCGGCGACCCGGGCTTCGCCGAGGTGGTCGACCGGGCCTCCCGCACGTTGTGGGGCGCACTGCGGCACCAGCGCGTTCCGCACGCGGCCTTGCTGCGGTTGTTGGAGCCTGGGCGATATGGGTCGATTTATGATGGGGCGGCTCCGGCGTTCTTGGAGCTGAACGTTTCTTCTGGGATGCAGCTGCCTCGGATGCCGGGGTTGTTGGTGGAGCAGGTTGAAGTGCCGTTGGTTCGGGTGCCTGCTGGGGGGTTGAAGGTGTCCGGGTTGTTGGCGGGGGGCGAGTTGGTGTTGCGGATGGCATATCGGGAGGAGTTGTTTTCTTCGGAGTGGTGCGAGGGGTTTTTGGGGGATGTTCGAGGGTATGTCGTGGCGGGGGTTCAGGATCCTGCCGTGTGTTTGTGACTTCCCGGGCCTCCAGCGTGGGGTGGGCTTGGCCTGGGGCCCCTTGCGCGTGCCAAGGGCCTGCACGGCGATCGGAACCGGCGCCGTTCTATACGCGGCGGGACTTGCCGAGCGCGTCGGTCAGCGAGCGGAGCACCGGGGCGAAACGGTTGTAGCTGTAGGGAGTTTCCGCAGCCCACTCGAAGACCTGACCTGCCCTCACCGCGGGGTGACGGGACCACGTCGGGATCGCGTTCAGCTCGGCGCGCGGGATGGAAGTGGCGGCGCGGCTGTCGACGAGGATGACGTCGGCGGGGTAGCGGTCGGCCTGCTCCCAGCTCAGGGACTCGAAGGCGTCCTTGCCCGCGTTGGGGACGACGACGTCGACGCCGAGCTCCTGGAAGAGCTTCAGATCGCCGTGGTAGGTGGGGGTGGCGATGTAGAGCTTGTCCTTGTTGGCGCTGACGACGAGCACCTTCAAGCCGGACTTGGCGGCGGCGGACAAGCCCTCGGCGGCACGGTCGAAATCGGTCTTCGCCTCGGTGACGGCGGGGGCCTTGGTGTCGGCGCCGAGGTCCGCGGCGAGCTTGACGAAGGACTCGATGTTGGTGCGGGCGGAGCGGCCGTTGAGCCTGATGCCGATGATGGGGGCGACGGACTCGATGGTGGGCGTGGGCTCCTTCGGGATGTACCACAGCTCGTCGCCGTACATCACGGTCACGACGAGGTCGGGGCGCAGCGACAGGAACTTGTCGACGTTGAACTCGCCGTAGGTGATGCCGACGGACTGCGTGGTGGACAGGTCCACGTTGCCGATCATGACCTCGTTGGAGCCGTCGGGGCGCTTCTGCGGGCCGAACACCCCGACGGGGCGGATGCCGAGGTCCCACAGGGCAGCGGCGGCGGTGATCTGGGCGACGACGCGCTGCGGGCGGGACGGCCTCCCGGCCTTGCGGCCGCGGTCGTCGGTGAACTCCCAGGCGGTTCCGCCCGCGGCGCCGCGCGGGGAACCGCAGGCGCCCAGGGCGAGCAAACCCATGCCGCCGAGGAAAGCGCGTCGTGTCGTGCTCATGGTTCTTCCTTCCACATCAACGGAAACTCTTGGCGAGCAGCCACAGCAGGACCGGGGCGCCGACCACGCCGGTCACCACGCCCACCGGTAGCTCGCCGGAGGACAGCAGCGTGCGCGCGAGGAGATCGGCCGCCAGCACCACGACCGCGCCGACCAAACCCGAAGTCAGCAGCGGCGGGACGGAGGGGCGGACGAGGCGTTGCGCGATCTGCGGGGCGAGCAGCGCGACGAACGCGACCGGACCGGCAGCGGCGGTCGCGAAGGACACGAGGCCGACGCCCACGGCCATGATCGCCAGGCGGGCGGCCTGGACGGGGACGCCGAGGCCGCGGGCGGTCTCCTCGCCGAGTTCCAAGCCTGCCAGCCACTTCCCGAGCAGCAGGGCGGCGGGCACGAGCAGCACCACGGCGACCGCCAGCGAGGGGACGCTGTCCCAGGTGCGACCGCTGAGGCTGCCGGTCAGCCACACGACAGCCTGCTGCGCTTGGAAAGCGCCGGACTTGAGCAGCAGGTAGTCGGTGACGCTGCCGCACAGCGCGGCCATGCCGATGCCGACGAGCACGATGCGGATGCCGGTGGTGCCCTGCTTCCACGACAGAGCGACCACGATGGCGGACACGGTGATCCCGCCCAGCACGGCCATCGTCGACATGCCGAGCCCGGCGCCGGCTCCGGTCAGCAGGGTCGCGACGGCGAAGGTGTTCGCTCCGTCGGTCACACCGATCACGTCCGGGCTGGCGAGCGGATTCCTTGCCAGGGCTTGGAAGAGCAGCCCGCCGACGCCGAAGGCGACCCCGATCAGCAGGCCGACCAGCGCGCGCGGCAGCCGGATCTCGTTGATCACCAGCAGTGCCGCGGGGTCGCCGGAACCGACCAGGCCCGCCACGACCTCGGGCACGGTCAGCGGGAAGTCACCGATGGTGATCTCCAGGCACAGCAACAAGAACGCGCTCGCCGCGAGAAGGCAGCAGGCGACGACCGTCCTGGGCCGGGCGGTCACAGCTCGGCCACCCGGCTGCGGCGGACGAAAGCGATGAAGAACGGCGCGCCGAGCGCGGCGACCACGATGCCGACGTGCAGCTCGTCCGGGTAGGCGACGAGCCGCCCGAACACGTCGGCCGCCAACAACAAGGCGGGCGCGAGCACTGCCGAGTACGCGAGCACCCAGCGGTGGTCGGGGCCGCAGATCGCCCGTGCGATGTGCGGAACGACCAGGCCGACGAACGCGATCGGCCCGCAGACCGCCACCCCCGCTCCGGCGAGCAGCGTGATCGCGACGACCCCGGCGATCCGGATCAGGCCGATCCGCTGGCCGAGCCCGCGCGCGGCGTCCTCACCGAGCGAGAGCACGTTCATCCCGGGCGCGACCACCGCCGCGAGCAGCGCGCCCGCCGCGAGGAACGGCAGCACCTGGAGCAGTGTCGCCGGGTCCTGGCCGCTGAGGGCACCGACCGACCAGAAGCGGTAGCGGTCCAGGGTGGCGGCGTCGGACAGCAGCAGGCTCGTGGTCAGCGAGCCGATCATCGCGGTGACCCCGGCCCCGGCCAGGGCGAGCTTGGTGGGGGTGGCCCCGCCGACCCCTCGTGCGGCGAGGAGGAACACCACCACGGCGGCCACCGCGGCGCCCGCGAAGGCGAACCAGATGTAGCCGGTGAGCGAGGTGACCCCCAGGACACCGGTGGACAGCACCACGGCCAGCGACGCGCCCGCGCTCACCCCGAGCAGGCCGGGGTCGGCCAGCGGGTTGCGGGTCAGCCCCTGCATCAGCGCGCCCGCCATGCCCAGCGCCGCGCCCACGGCGAGGCCGAAGCCGGTCCTGGGCACGCGCAGGCCCCAGACGATCGCCACAGTCGGATCGGCTCCGGCGAGCTCGTCGCCGGGGCGCAGCAGCGCGTCCAGCACGGCGCCGACGCCGAGCCAGCGGCTGCCGACCATGATCGACACCAGCGCGCACGCCGCCAGGCCGGCCAGCGCGAGCAGCAGGCCGATCCGCCGCCGCCAGGTGAGAGCGTTTCCCCACGTCACGTGGTGAGGATAGCCATACCTAACTTCGCTGCCGTGTCACCGGGGCCGAAACTGGTCGAACTACCGGGCGCAGGACGGCTCCAGCTCGGCCACCAGCCGGGTCGGGATCACCACGACCGGGCAGTTCGCCTTGCGGATCACCGCCGCGCTCACCGAGCCCATCAGCGCCGTCATCACGTGCCCGTGCCCGTGGCTGCCGAGCACCAGCATCTCCCCGCCCTCGGCCAGCTCGACCAGGCGCGCGCCCGCGAGGCCCGGCTCGACCACCTCCAGGACCGGCACCTGCTCGTAGCCGGGGCGGGCCCGGCGCAGCGCCTCGGTCAGCACCTCGCGGTAGACCTCGGTCTCGTCGTCCATCGGCGTCACCACCGGGATCGGCATGCTCGACGGCGAGATCCCCGGCGGGGTCCAGAAGATCGCGGCGGTCACCGACGCGTCGCGCAGCAGCGCTTCCTTGAAGCCCCAGCGCAGCGCCTGGACGCTCGGTTCGGAGCCGTCGACCCCGACGACGATCGTGTTGCGGTGCGAGCAAGTGGACATGTGCTGTGCCTCCCTTCGGAGGTCACTAGCCCTATCACGCATGAGCGATGCTCGCAGGGGACAATCGTTCGACCTTGGGCGAAGGGGCCCTGACGGGAGGGTGCTGTGATGGCGGCAGAGGCGAGCGCGGACGTGATCGTCGTCGGAGCGGGGCTGGCCGGGTTGGTGGCCACCGCGGAGCTGGCCGACGCCGGTCGGAAGGTGCTGCTGCTCGACCAGGAGCCGCCCGCCTCCCTCGGCGGCCAGGCGCACTGGTCCTTCGGCGGACTGTTCTTCGTGGACTCGCCGGAGCAGCGCCGGATGCGCATCCGCGACTCCCACGAGCTGGCCCTGCAGGACTGGATGGGCACCGCGGGCTTCGACCGCGACTGCGACACCTGGCCGCGCCGCTGGGCCGAGGCGTACGTGGACTTCGCCGCGGGGGAGAAGCGCGCGTGGCTCAAGGCGCAGGGCATGAAGTTCTTCCCGGTCGTCGGCTGGGCCGAGCGCGGCGGCTACGACGCCATGGGCCACGGCAACTCCGTGCCCCGCTTCCACATCACCTGGGGCACCGGTCCCGGTGTGGTGGAGCCGTTCCTGCGGCGCGTGCGCGCGGCTGTCGACAAGGGGCTGGTGGTCGTGAAGACCCGGCACCGGGTCGATGAGCTCACCGTCACCGCGGGCTCCGTCGACGGGGTGCGCGGCCACGTGCTGGAGCACAGCGACGTGGCGCGCGGCGAGAAGAGCTCGCGGGTCGAGGTGCGGCCGTTCGAGTTCTCCGCGCAAGCGGTCGTCGTCACCTCCGGCGGGATCGGCGGCAACCACGACCTGGTGCGCCGCAACTGGCCGGAGCGGCTCGGCACGCCGCCGAAGCACATGCTCAGCGGGGTGCCCGCGCACGTGGACGGCCGGATGATCGGGATCACCGAGAAGGCGGGCGGCAACGCCATCAACGGCGACCGGATGTGGCACTACACCGAGGGAATCCAGAACTGGAACCCGATCTGGCCGATGCACGGCATCCGCATCCTGCCCGGCCCGTCCTCGCTGTGGCTGGACGCGCGCGGCAGGCGGCTGCCGGTGCCGCTGTTCCCCGGCTTCGACACCCTGGGCACGCTGGAGCACATCATGCGCAGCGGGTACGAGCACACGTGGTTCGTGCTCACCCAGAAGATCATCGAGAAGGAGTTCGCGCTCTCGGGCTCCGAGCAGAACCCCGACCTCACCGGGCGCAGCGTGCGCGGGGTGCTCGGCAGGGCGCTGCCCGGCGCGCCCGGTCCGGTCGAGGCGTTCAAGAAGCACGGCGCCGACTTCATCGTCGAGAACGACCTGAAGACGCTGATCGCGCGGATGAACGCGCTGACCCCGGAGCCGCTGCTGGACGAGGCCCAGGTCGAGCGCGAGATCCGCGCCCGCGACCGGGAGATCCTCAACCCGTTCACCAAGGACCTCCAGATCACCGCGCTACGCGGGGCCCGGAACTACCTGGGCGACAAGCTGATCCGCGTCGCCACACCGCACCGCCTGCTCGACCCGAAGGCCGGACCGCTGATCGCGGTGCGGCTGTCGATCATCACGCGGAAGAGCCTGGGCGGCCTGGAGACCGATCTGGACGCGCGCGTGCTGCAGGCTTCGGGCGAGCCGTTGGCAGGCGTCTACGCGGCGGGTGAAGCGGCCGGGTTCGGTGGCGGTGGCATGCACGGGTACCGCGCGCTGGAGGGCACGTTCCTCGGCGGCTGCATCTTCTCCGGCCGAGTGGCGGGCCGGGCGGCCGCGGCGGCGACCGCCTAGAGCGGGAACCAGTGGCGGGCAAGGGCGTCCAGGGTCTTCTCGGCCGGGACGCCCAGCTCGCGCATGTACCAGCCGAGGTCGCTGTACACGTGGATGATCGTCATCCCGAGCAGCCGGCGGGACAGCTCCGGCCCGACGTCGGTGAAGCCGTACGCCTTCAGCACCCGCCGCAGGACTCTGCCGTCACCGCGCGCGAAGAACAGCCCGACCGCCGCGAACTCGTACTCCCGCGCGCCGCGCATCGCAGGCTCGAAGTCGTAGAGCCCGCTGAGTTTTCCGTTGTGTGTCAGCAGATGCGCGGGCATCACCTCGGTGTGCAGCGCCACCGGCGCATGCGGCGTGATCAGGTCAACCGTGTCCAGGAACCCGGCGAGCTGATCAAGCCACACCGCGTCCAGCCCGCGCTCGCGATGGTGGTCCAGCAGCCGCGCGCGCTGTCCGATCACGAACTTGCCCCAGTCGACCTCCGGAAGCGTCGGCACGGCGGTTTTGTGCAGTGCTGCCAAGGCTTCGCCCAGCTGCTCCGCCAGCCCGTCGCGTTCCGTTCCGCTCAGCTCCGGCCAGACCTCGCCCAGGTTCCGGCCGTGCAGCCGAGTCATGAGGAGATAGCCCCAGCCCTCCAATTCGCCCGTGGCAACCACTTCCGGCGTCGGGATCGGCAGCGCGCCGGTGAGGTCTTTCAGCACGCCGGACTCGCGTGCGCACTCGTCCTGGTGCACCGGTGGGTACAGCTTGAGGACGAGGTCGTCATTCACCGCGTACACGGGTAGCGACCCGTCTTCGAACCTTGTGGGTTGGTCGGAAAGACCGTGGCGGGCGAGGATCGCGGTGACGCCTGGGCGGAGGGCGTGGTCGTTCTCGGTGTGCGTGGGTGGGAGCAGGGGCATGGTTGGACGGTAGTCGTCCTGTTCAAGCGAATTCTTGGGCTTCAGCTTGCGCTGGTTCCAGCGTGGGTTCGGCTGTTTCCGCGGGGCGGCTGGTTCCAGTGTGGGGTCGGCTGGTTCCCAGCGTGGGGTCGGCTGGTTCCGCGGGTCGGCTGGTTCCAGCGTGGGGTCGGCTTGACCTGGGGCCCCTTGCGCGTGCCCGTGGGCCTTTCGGGGGCACGGGATGAAACTCCGGCCCTCGCGGGAAGCGTATGGCACGCGCACCCCAGGTAAAGCCTCGATTCCGTTTGCGGCTTGCGTTTGCTGGAACCTGGCTTTGTCCACAATGGACTCGGGCATGAGAACTGTTGCCACCCTGGGAATTCACTCTCCAGTGATTCGATGTCGATCTTCCGTTTTGGGATAATGGAAGAGGGTTGAGAAGGGGGGTGAACGTGGTGAATCCCAAGGCATTGATCCACTTGATGAAACGCCATCTCGCGCAGGGCGATGACTATAAGTCCACCGGTGACGGGTTGGTGGAGCGGTTGCAGGACTGGGAGACGGTGGCGGCGTTGGTTCTCGCCGCGGCCACTGATACCGCGACCGAGGCGGAGTCCCAAGGGCTGCACACCGCGCACAGCTGTAAGAACCTCGCGGTGCTGTTGCGGTCGAAGGTGAAACTGGAACCTGCTGAAGCGCAGCGGCGTGCCCGTCTGGTGCATGAACTCCCCGCGTTGCCCGCGACCCGGGAGCGGATGTATGCGGGGGAGATCAGCGGCAGGCATGCGCTGGTGATCGCCGACGCGGTCAAACGCATCCCGTCTGAGCGCAAGGATGAGGCTGAGCAGTACTTGGCGCGGGTGGCGCCGACGATGCACCCCCGCGACCTCATGCTCACCGGCAAGTACCTGCGCAGTGTCCTCGACCCCGACGGCACCTTCCGCGACGAACAAGAAGCCGTCGCCCGCCGCGAACTACGCATGGCCAGTGACCAGGACGGGTCGCTGCACCTCAAGGGCGTCTTCCCGCTCATCGCCGGACAGAAGATCAAAACTGTCCTCGATGCGCTGGCAAAGCCGCGCACCGTCGACGGGGAGAAAGACCCCCGAACGGCAGGACAGCGGTATGCCGATGCGTTCGAGGAAGTGATCGACCTGGCCATGGCCACCGGGGATCTCCCCGAGACCGGAGGACGACGCCCCACCGTGGTGGTGACCATGGACTTCGAGAAACTCCTGGCGATGCTGGGCAGTGGCAGCACGGCTACCGGAGACGCGGTGTCGGCGGGGTTGGTGCGGCAGATGTGCTGCGACGCCGGGATCCTCCCCACCGTCCTCGGCGGCGACAGTGAACCCCTCGACCTCGGACGCGAGCGACGGACCGCTTCGGTCGCCCAGCGCAAGGCATTAGCGGTGCGGGACAAGGGATGCGCCTTCCCCGGCTGTGATCGGCCACCAGGGTGGACGGAAGCCCACCACGTCTGGCACTGGATCGACGGCGGACCCACCGACCTCGACAACCTCGTCCTGCTCTGCGTGCATCACCACCACGTCATGCACGAGCAGGAATGGAGGATCGTCTTCGAGCACGGGATACCGAGCTTCATCCCGCCGCGGTGGATCGATGTCGAGCAGAAGCCGCTGCGCAACATCAGAGTGGACTACCCACTCACGCTCTAACGCGAGGTCAAGCCGGACCGGGCAGGAAATCAGTCGGTGTGCCGCACCTGGCCGCGACCGCGCTTCACGTCGGACCGTTGCCGTTTCGCGGAGAGGCGGCGTTCGCGGGCGCCGCGGCTGGGCTTGGTGGCGCGCCTCGGTGGGGGAGGTGGGGCGATGGCCTCGCGGAGCAGGGCGGCGAGGCGGTCCCGGGCGGCGTGGCGGTTCTGCAGCTGGCTGCGTTGCTCGGAGGCGGCGATGGTGAGCACGCCGTCGACCAAGCGGCCGGAGAGTCGATCGAGGGCGCGTTCGCGCTGGCGCTCGGAGGTGAACGCCGACGAGCGCGCCACGTCGAAGGACAGCTCGACGCGGCTGTCGGTGGTGTTGACCGACTGGCCGCCGGGGCCGGACGAGCGGGAGAACCGCTCAGCCAGCTCGACGCCGGGAATCACCAGCGACGGGGTGACGGTCAGATCGGTGGACATGCCTCAAGGATGCCTCACCACCCCGGCGGCGCACATTCGGATTTACCTGGGGGCGACCAGCTCCTGGACGGGGGCGCGTTCCTTGGCCATCGGCACGTGGTAGCGCTGGGCCAGGTAGTCGGCCACCTCGCGGAACAGGCGGGCGGCGGCGTCGGTCTCCGGGCCGTCGACCACGGTGGCGATCACGAAGCGCGGGGACTCGGCGGGGAACATCCCGGCGAAGCAGTTCCACGCGCGCTGGCCGTTGGGTTGCGTGCGGGTGCCGGACTTGCCCGCGACCTGGTAACCGGGGAGGGCGGCGGCGGGGGAGGAGCCCTTCTGGCCGGGGGCGTCCTGCACGACGGCGCGGAGCAGGCCGCGGACGGTGGTGGCGGTCTGGGGGCTGACGACGCGGATCCCAGCGGGCCGGGGCAGCTCGACGCGGTGGCCGTTCTGCTTCGTCTCGGCGCGGACGAGGCGGGGTGGGACGCGGACGCCGTCGTTGGCGATCGCCTGGTACATCCCGGCGAGCTGCGGCAGCGTGACGGACACGTCGTGGCCGATCGGAACGCGGGCCAGGGTTGACGCGGACCAGTGCTCACGGGGTGGCACCTGGCCGGCGCTCTCGCCGGGGAGGCCCAGCTCGGTGCGCCCGCCGAGGCCGAACCGGGAGACCAGCTCGGCGAGGCGGTCCTCGCCGAGTTTGCGGGCGGTCTGCACCGTGCCCACGTCGGAGGACTTCGCCAGCACTCCGGCCAGGGTGAAGTCCTGGGTGGCGTGGCCGGGCTGGTCGCGCACCTCGACGCCGTCGACGCGGACGCGCTCGGGGACGGTCAGCGTCAGGTCGCGGCCGAGGGTGCCGTCCTCGACCGCTCCGGCGGCGGTGACCAGCGCTGCGGCGCCGCCCGGCTCGAAGGGGACGGAGACGGCGGTGTTGATCTTCTGCTCGGTCGCCAGGGCGAGCACTTCGGCGGTCTTGGCGTCCAGCACCACGACCGAGGCGTCGTGCGCGCCCAGGCGCTTCGCGTGCTCGGTGACGAGCTGCTGGGCCAGGAACTGCACATCGATGTCGAGGGTCAGCTCCAGGCTCGCGCCGGGCGTCGCGGGTTCGAGATCGCGTTCGGTGCCGGGGATCACCACGTCGTCGCGGCCCTGCTCGGTGTCCACGATCCGCCGCCCGGTGCGCCCGGCGAGCACCTGGTCGCGTGAGCTCTCCAGCCCGGTGATGCCCCTGGTGCCCGCGGGTTTCTGGTCCTTGCGCCAGACCGCGGTGCCGATCACGTTCGCGGCGAGCGAGCCGTTGGGGTAGACGCGCGCCGCCCGGTACTCCGAACCGATGTCCGGGAACGCGCTGGAGATCTCCCACGCGGTGGCCGGGCCGATGTTCTCGGCCAGCTCCTCGCGCTGGCCGGTCCCGCGCAGCTTCGCCAGTACCTGGTCCCGGTGCACGCCGCCGCCGGCCGCGCGGACGATCGTGTCGGCGATCTGCGCGGTGAAGGTCTCGAAGTCCGGGGTCCGGTCCGGGCGCTTGTCCCTGGCCCTCTGCCAGTTCGCCCGCAGCCGCTGCGGCACGGTGTAGAGCACCCGCGAGTCCACGCTGAACGCGAGCGGGCGGCCGGACCTGTCCACAATGGAGCCCCGTTGGGCGGGGATGTCCAGCGGGGTCGCGCGCTGCTGCGCCGCCTTCGCCGACAGCGCCTCGGCCTGGAAGACCTGGACGTGCACCAGCTTCGCCGCGGCCACCACCAGCAGCACCACCAGGAACACGCAGCCGAGCACCATTCGTGGCCGCTGCGGGCCGCTTCCCCTCATCGGGTGATGACTTGAGTCGGCGGTACGGGTGAGCCGAGACGGGGGAAGATCACGCGCACCTGACACACCGTACCGATCAGGGGGCTTCCCGTTGGGGTGATTCGAGGACGGGAACCCACCGAATACCTAGACTTCGCCCGTGGATCTGCTCGCGGAGGCCTTCATCGGCCTCGCCGTGTTCGGCATGGTGCTGGTGTTCGCCGCGGCCGTGCGCCGCCTGCTCGGGATGGCTTTCGGCACGCTGCGGACCCTCGCCGCCGGCTTGCTGGCCTACCTGCTGGCGATGCCGATCGCGCAGGCCATGCGCGGCGCGGTGTCCCCGGAGGACGACCAGAACACCATCCTCTGGTTCCTCATCCTGGCCACGGGCTGCGCCGTGCTCGCGGGCATGGTCTTCCTCGCCGTGTCGGAGGCGCTGGTGCCGACCGGCTCGCTGCCGACCCCGCTGGAGTGGGTGCGCGGCCTTGGCGGGCGGTTCCGCCGCGCGCGCAGGTACTCGCAGATCACCCGCATCGCGATCCGCCACGGCCTCGGCCCGTACCTGCGCGGCCGCGACCGCACCGAGCTGAGCCGCACGACACAGCACCGGATCACTTTGGCGAGATCCCTGCGCGGAGCGCTGGAGGACGGCGGGGTCACCTTCGTCAAGCTCGGCCAGATCCTGTCGACCCGCCGGGACCTGCTGCCGGAGGAGTTCGTCGCCGAGCTGAGCCACCTGCGCGACAAGGTGCCGCCCGCGCCGTGGGCCGAGGTCGAAGCCGTGCTCATCGGCGAACTCGGCGCGCCGGTCGACGAGGTCTTCGCGTCCTTCGACCGCACCCCGCTCGCGGCCGCCTCGATCGCCCAGGTCCACGTGGCGCGCCTGCGCACCGGCGAGGAGGTCGTGGTCAAGGTGCAGCGGCCGGGCATCCGCGACCTGGTCGAACGGGACATCGACATCGTCAACAGGCTCGCGCGGACCCTGGAGCTGCGCACGAAGTGGGGGCGCTCGCTCGGCCTGCGCGAGCTGGCGGCGGGCTTCGCCGACGCCGTGCGCGAGGAGCTGGACTTCCGCATCGAGGCGGCCAACATGGCTGTGCTTTTGGAGAACAACGGGGGAGCCGCGAACGCCACCGGGGTGGTCACCTATCCCGCGCCGCACGAGCCGTTGTGCGGTGAGCGCGTGCTGGTGATGCAGCGACTGGACGGTGTGCAGCTCGGAGCGGCCGAGCAGGAGATCACCTCGGCCGGGCTGGACCGGCGGGAACTGGCCAGGAACCTGCTGGAGTGCCTGCTGCGGCAGATCATGGTCGACGGTGTCTTCCACGCCGACCCGCACCCCGGCAACGTGCTT
This sequence comes from Allokutzneria albata, assembly GCF_900103775.1. GTDB lineage: Bacteria > Actinomycetota > Actinomycetes > Mycobacteriales > Pseudonocardiaceae > Allokutzneria > Allokutzneria albata. Next base: position 523,613 of record NZ_LT629701.1, read on the forward strand.
CTGCTCAGCGACGGACGCCTGGGGATGCTGGACTTCGGCTCAGTCGGACGGCTGGACGCGGCGCTGCGGGCGGCGTTGCAGCGGCTGCTGCTGGCCATGGACCGCGGCGATCCGCTCGCCGCGGGGGACGCGCTGCTGGAGATCGCGCCACGGCCGGACGAGATCGACGAGCAGCGGCTGGAGCGCGCGCTCGGCCAGTTCATGGCCCGCCACCTGGGCGGAGGGTCCGTGCGCAGCGTGCGGATGTTCACCGACCTGTTCCGGATCATCACCGACCACCGCCTGTCGATCCCGGCGGAGGTGGCCGCGGTGTTCCGCGCACTGGCCACTGTGGAGGGTGCGCTCGCCCAGCTCGCCCCGGGCTTCGACCTGGTCGCGGAGGCGAGGTCGTTCGCCCGCGGCTACGTGGTCGAGCACCTCGACGCGGGGGCGCTGAAGGAGACGGTGATCCAGGAGGCGGCGGCCGTGCTGCCGATGCTGCGGCGGTTGCCGCGGCGGGTCGAGCGCATCGCCGGGGCCGTGGAGAACGGTCGCCTCACGGTCAACATCCGACTGTTCGCCGATGAGCGGGACCGCGCGCACGTGACCGCTCTGCTGCACCAGGTGCTGTTCACCGTGCTCGGCGCGACGGCGGGGATCATGGCGGTGATGTTGCTGGGCACGGCGGGCGGGCCGATGGTGACCTCGTCGGTGAGCCTGTACGCGCTCTTCGGCTACAACCTGCTGCTGATCAGCGTCGTTCTGGTGTTGCGCGTCCTGGTGCTGATGTTTCGGAGATAGGCCGCGCGGCAATGCCCCAGGGGTGGTCAAGCACCCCGGAGCACAGCCGCCCGACACCGACGACCTCGACGAACTGAGGTCCGCGGCGGCGTCCTGTGAGGGCTGCGACCTCTTCCGCGACGCGACCCGGACGGTGTTCGGCGACGGACCGGGCTCGGCCGACGCGGTGTTCGTCGGTGAGCAGCCCGGTGACCAGGAGGACCGCGCCGGTGAGCCGTTCGTCGGGCCCGCGGGCCGTCTGCTGGACCGCGCGCTCGAAGAGGCGGGCATCGACCGCGAACGCGCCTACGTCACCAACGCGGTGAAGCACTTCAAGTTCGAGCCCCGGGGCAAGCGCCGCATCCACAAGAAGCCGACCCGTTCCGAGGTGGTCGCGTGCCGCCCGTGGCTGACCGCCGAGCTGGCCGCGATCCGCCCGGCGCTCGTGGTCTGCCTGGGCGCGACGGCGGCGCAGTCGCTGCTCGGCACCGGCTTCAAGCTGACCGATCACCGCGGCGAAATCCTTGACCTGCCCGGCTTCCCGGCGCGGGTCACAGCGACGCAGCACCCCTCCGCGGTGCTCCGCGCCCCCGACCGGGACGCGGCCTACCAGGACCTCGTCCGGGATCTCAGAGTCGCTGCCGAAGAACTTCGGCGAGCCGGAACGCGACAGCCTGGTTAGGGTGCGATCGTGCCCGCGCCGAGGGTTGTGATCGCCGTGGCCGCCGCGGTCCTCGCGAGCGGATGTGCTTCCACGCAAACAGACTCCGTGCGCTCCACCGCCGACGCGTTCGTGGCTGCCATCGCGAAGGGTGATGCCAGGGCGGCGTGCGACCTGCTGACGCCGAAAACCCTGCGGCGCATGGAAGCCCTGCGGCCCGAGGGTTGCCCTGCCGCGCTCGGCACGCTCAAGCTCCCCTCGGCGGCGGTGCGCGATGTCGAGGTGTGGGGCGATGCCGCGCAGGTCCGAACCGGCGGCGACACCCTGTTCCTGCGGGAGTTCGAGCAGGGCTGGCGGATCTCCGGCGCGGGCTGCACCCCGCGCGGCGACCAGCCCTACGACTGCGTCCTGGAGGGGTCGTGATCTCCCGCGGCATGTTCGCCGCGTACCTGGTCGTCGTCATCGGCGCGCTGCTGTTCTTCTTCGTGCTGGGGGTGCTCGGGCGATGAAGTTCCTGCGCGACAACGCGGTCGGGATCTTCTTCGGGCTGCTCTTCCTCGGCGCGCTCGGCGGCCAGGCGTTCGCCGGGTACGCCGACCTGGTGCAGCGGCGGCTCTCGGACGGCGGTGCCGAACCGGGCTTCGTCCGCTACCTCGCGTCCTCGGAGTTCGCCGTGGACGTCGCGGAGAACTGGCAGTCGGAGTACCTGCAGTTCTTCCTCTACATCATCGCCACGGTGTGGCTGATCCAGCGCGGTTCCCCGGAGTCCAAGCCACCGGAGGACGCCGGGCAGGAGTCCGACGAGAAGCAGCAGGTCGGCGCGCACACCGGACCGCGGTCGCCGAAGTGGGTGCGCGCGGGCGGCTGGCGGACCAAGGTCTTCTCGAACTCCCTCGGCCTGGCGATGGGCGGGATCTTCCTGCTCTCCTGGCTCGTGCAGTCCGTCACCGGGGTGAGCTCGTACAACGCCGACCAGCTCGCGATGCTGGAGGACCCGGTGCCGTGGCTGGAGTACCTGGGCACCGCCGACTTCTGGAACCGCAGCCTGCAGAACTGGCAGTCGGAGTTCCTGGCGATCGGGTCGATGGCCGTGTTCAGCGTGTACCTGCGGCAGCGCGGGTCGCCGGAGTCGAAGCCGGTCGGCGCCGCCCATTCCACCACTGACGAAGCCGGATGAGGAGCTTGTGAGCAGCACCTGGTACCGCCCCATGGCGGCGCGCGGGGCGGATGAGCCGCATCGCGCCGCGACCCCGTTGGAGCTGTTGTTCGACCTGTGTTTCGTGGTCGCGGTCGCGCAGGCCGCCGCAGGGCTGCACCACGCGATCGCCGAGCACCACGTCGGCCAGGGCGTGCTCGGCTACGGGATGGTGTTCTTCGCGATCTGGTGGGCGTGGATGAACTTCACCTGGTTCGCCTCCGCCTACGACACCGACGACACGGCCTACCGGGCCACCACGCTCGTGCAGATCGCGGGCGCGCTCGTGCTCGCCGCCGGGGTCGGGCGAGCACTGGACCACGGCGACTTCGCGGTGATCACCTACGGCTACGTGGTGATGCGGCTGGCCATGGTGACGCAGTGGCTGCGCGCGGCCAAGGCCGACCCGGATCACCGGAGGACCGCGCTGCGCTACGCGGCCGGGATCACCGTGGTGCAGATCGGCTGGCTCGTCCGGCTCGCGCTGCCGCAGCAGTGGTTGCTGCCCGCGTTCTTCGTGCTGCTGCTCGCCGAGATCGCGGTCCCCGCACTCGCCGAGCGCGGCGCGACCACACCGTGGCACCCGGGGCACATCGCCGAGCGCTACGGCCTGTTCACGCTGATCGTGCTGGGTGAGTCGATCCTCGCCGCGACCAACGCGGTGCGCTCGGCGGTCGACGAGGGGCACGGCTCGGTGAACCTGTTCGGGGTCGCCGCGGCCGGGCTGGTCATCGTGTTCTCGTTGTGGTGGCTGTACTTCGACCGGCCCTCCGAGGACCTGCTGACCTCGCTGAGCGCCTCACTGCGGTGGGGCTACGGGCATTTGGTGATCTTCGCGTCCGCTGGGGCGGTCGGCGCGGGCCTGGAGGTCGCCGTCGATCTCCGCACCGGCAAGGGCGAGGTCTCGGAGCTGGTCGCGGGCATGGCGACGGCGGTCCCGGTCGCGTTGTACCTGCTTGGCGTGTGGGCGCTGCACGTCCTGCCGCGCGGTCGCTCACCGCTGGCGATCGCGTTCCCGGTGGTCGCGGTGCTCGTCGCGCTCAGTCCGCTGGCCGGGGCCTCGCTGTACGTGACCGCGGTGCTGGTCGCGCTGCTCGTGCTGGTGGGCTTGCCGGCTCCGAGGAGCCGGCAAGCCGGCGGGGGTCAGCCGTAGACCTGGACGTCGGCGAAGAACGTGCCGTCGTTGTCGGCGAGGTGGTGGTCGTTCACCGTGAGCTGCAGGTAGACCGGCCCGCCTGTGGTGATCTCCGTGCACCGCAGGCCGTCGCCGAGGAAGAACCTGCGCAGCACGGCGTTGGTGTTGGCGTCGCGGAGCAGGCCGACGAGCGAGTACATCTGGGCGCCGCGGTGCGGCCACGCACGGGTGTCGTCGGCGCCGGGGTACCAGTTCTCCCAGCCCCTGGGGCCGTTGCGGCCGGTGAAGGCCACACCTGCCCAGATGTCGCCCGCGACGCGGGGGATCTTGATGGAGTGCGCGCGGAAGCCGTGCCCGGTGTCGGGCCACAGCAGCATCCGGGAGCCGTCAGGGCGGGTGACGAAGCTCGCCGCCCGTGAGCTGACGAACTCGGTCTTGGACAGCAGCAGTTGCCCGTTGTCGCAGTTCGGGGCCGCCTGGGCCGCGGGGGTGGTCGCGACGGCGCCCAGCCCGGCGAGCAGCGCGGCCGCGGTGAACAGTCCGGTGATCCTCATGGTTCCTCCTGGAGTCGGTGCCACGGCAGAGATTGGGCAAATGCGCTGGAACGGTGCTGCAACAACGCTGGACCGCCTGGTGGCGAAGCGGAAAACTCGTTTCGATCACTTGGGGGACGGCGATGGAGATCGACCTGCTCGGTCCGGTCCGGGTCCGCGACGGCGATCGCGCGGTCCAGGTCGGGCCCGCGCGCCAGCAGTGCGTGCTGGCGATCCTGGCCGCCGAGGCGGGCCGGGTGGTCGGCGTGCCCGCGCTGGTAGACCGGGTCTGGGCGGACCGCCCGCCCGCCGGAGCCCGCAACCTCGTGCAGACCTACGTCGCCCGGCTGCGGCGGGTCCTCGTCGCCGCGGGCGCCGACGGTGCCTCGGTGCTGGTGTTCCAGAACGACGGCTACCGCCTGGCGATCGACCCGGAGGACGTGGATCTGGTGCGGTTCCGCGCACTGGTCGCCGCCGGGGACCTGGGTCCGGCGCTCGCGCTCCGGCGCGGCACCCCGCTCGCCGGGATCGAGGGGGAGTGGGCGCAGCGCACCCGGGAGGCCCTTGAGGAGCAGTGGCTGCTGGCGCGGTGCCGCTACGGCGAGGAACAGCTGCGGTTGGGCAAGCCCGGCGAGGTGCTGGCCGACGTGGGCGAACTGCTGGCGGCGCACCCGCTGCACGAGAAGCTGCTGGAGCTGCGGATGCTCGCGCTCTGGCACGCGGGCCGTCAGGCCGAGGCGTTGGAGACCTTCCGCGACGCACGCGCACGGATCGTCGGCGAGTTGGGCGTCGAGCCCGGATCGGAACTGCGCGCGCTGCACGAACGCGTGTTGCACGGTGCCCCGCCCGCGGTGGAGAGCACGTGGACGGCGCGCAACGACCTGCCGCGCGTGCCGAACGACTTCACCGGCCGCGACCGCGAGCTGAAGTGGTTGTCGGACACCGTTTCCGACGGCGCGAACGTGCTCACCGTCGACGGGATGGCCGGCGTCGGCAAGACCACGCTCGTGTTGTGCGCGGCGCGGCTGCTCGCCGCCGGGTATCCGGACGGGCAGCTCTTCCTCGATCTGCAAGGGCACACGCCGAGCCAGCGGAGCATGTCGGTCGGTGGCGCGCTGGAGTCGTTACTGCGCGCGGTGGGCACGGCGCCGGAGGACATCCCCGACGACGTGGGCGAGCGCGCGTCGGCCTGGCGGGCGCGGCTGGCGGGCAGGCGGGTGCTGCTCGTGCTGGACAACGCCGCCGACGTGGACCAGGTCCGGCCCCTGCTCCCCGGCGCGCCCGGCTGCCTGACGCTGGTCACCGCGCGGCACCGGCTGGTCGGGCTCGAAGCCGCCGCGCTCTCGGTGGACACCCTGCCCGAGGGGGAGGCGGTGGAGCTGTTCGAGCGCGCCGCCGGTCGCCGCGGCGCGCACGGTGACGCGGTCGCCGTCGCCGAGCTGTGCGGCTACCTCCCGCTCGCACTGCGCCTCGCCGGCGCGCGGCTGTCCAACCGTCCTCTGTGGACGGACGAGGATCTGGTCACCCGGCTGCGCAAGGGGGTGGACAGCGGGGTCGCCGCGGCGTTCACCGTCTCCTACGAAGCGCTGGAACCGTTGCTGCGCAGGGCTTTCCGCCTGCTCGGCAGGCATCCGGGGATCGACATCACACCGCACGCGGCCGCCGCGCTGCTGGACGCCTCGGTGGACGACGCCGAGGACACGCTGGAGGCGCTGCTGGACGTGCACCTCGTGCAGCAGCACGCCTCCGGCCGCTACCGGCTGCACGACCTGCTCCGCCAGTACGCGCTCGACCTCGCCGAGCCGGACGAGCCCGCCGCGGCGGTCCGGGTGCTCGACCACTACCTGTACTCCGCCAACGAGGCCGACCGGCAGATCACCGGGCAGGCGCGGTTCACCCCGGTTCCGGACGCGGTGATCGCCTTCGTGGGCAACGGGATGACGTGGTTCGACCGCGAGCTGGCGAACCTGCGCGCGGTGATCGAGTTCGCCTGCCGGGACAACCACGACCGGCACGCGTGGCAGCTCGCGCTGACCCTCTGCGGCTACTTCGACGCCAAGGGCCTGTACGCCTCGGCGGTGGCCGTCTACGACCAGGTGCTGCCGTTCGCGACGCGCTCGGGCGGCGCCGGAAAAGTCCTGTCCGCCAAGGGGATCATGCACTGGGGCGCAGAGGAGAACGACGCCGCGCGGTCGGCGCTGGACGAGGCGCTGCGGATCGCCGTCGCAGAGGACGACCGCAAGGCGATCGGCACCGTGAAGCTCAACCTCGCCGCGCTGGACTGGCGGATCGGGGAGTTCGCCGGCGCCACCGCGCACCTCGACGAGGCGCTGCCGCTGCTGCGCTCGCTCGGCGAACACCGGCTCATCGGCAACGCGTTGAACAACAAGGGGATCATCCACCTGCGGCGCGGCCGGCTCGACGAGGCGCTCGCGTGCTTCGAGGAGTCGTTGGAGGCCCGGCGCATCGCTGACGACCTGCGCGGCGAGGCCACCAGCCACATCAACATCGGCGAGGTCCAGACCCGGCGCGGCGCGCACGCCGACGCGCTGGGGTCCTACCGGCACGCCCTCGACCTGGCCGTCGGCGTCGGGGACCGGGTCATGGAGGCCTTCGCGCTGACCAACATCGGCGCCTCGCTGACCTCCGCGGGCGACCCGGCGGAGGCGATCGACCACCTGGAACGCGGCGCCGCGCTGTTCGCCGAGCTGGCCAACCGCGGGGAGCTGGCGGCCACCCTGGCCTACCTCGCACTCGCCCGGTGGCGGTGCGGGCAGGCCGAGTCCGCGCGCCGCGACGCCGAGCGCGCGGTGCGGATCGCCCGTGCGGTCGGCGCGCGGTACGAGGAGGCCAAGGCGCTCGAAGCCCTCGGACAGGTCCATCCCGCCGCCGCGGAGGAGTGCCTCCCGGTGGCGCTGCGGATCTTCACCGACCTGGGCGTGAGCGAGGCGGACGAGCTGCGTCAGCGCATCGGGTGCTGACTCAGGGCAGGTCCGGCCTGTAGCAGCTGGCGAAACCCGGGGGCTTCGGCCTGTTGCCGGCCAGCAGCGCCACCGCGTCGGCGTGGCGCAGGTTCTCCGGGTACTCCGGCCAGTCCGGTTCCTGCCCGTTGACGTGCAGCTCGTCCAGCCAGTAACCGGAACTGTCCGCGGTCTTGGCGAACTCCAGGTCGCAGCCCTTCACCCGGACGGTGACCTCGAAGATGCGCTGCGAGGACTTCACCGTCCGCTTGCCGACCTTCTTGGACTTCTTCTCGGTGTCCGTCCTGGGTTCGCCGACCGTGGTGAAGCCGGCCGACCGGAGCTCTTTCACGAACTGGTCCTGGCCACTGCTGCACGCAGTCACGACCAGGGCCAGGGGGAGGACGAACAGCAGCCCACGCTTCATGCCGTGCATCTAACACGGGGCGCGGTAGCGCTTGCACCTGATCTGCACCCGTCGTATCGCAACCGCACTCCGCACCGGCCCAGCACCTGCTCGAACCGGTCCGGCAGCTCGTCGAACCCGTCAACGACACGCGCCCTCGCGCTGACCGCCGCTGTCCGGCACAACCTCGCCGCTAGAAATCGCAGTTCTTGACGGCCGAATCGCCGTCGATCCAGAGAACTCGTACAGGAATTTTGACCTTGCCCTTGTTCTTCTTGGGAACCGGGTGCATACATGAGGCAGTCTTCGGATTGCTGCCGTGGCCGTACGTGTAGGTGATATTGATGCGAACCTGGTAGTCGCAGTGGTTGTGGTAGTACACGGTGGTCGAAATGTTGCCTAGGCTGTACGAATAGTTGACGCAGTTCAGGACGGTGCCGCGTTCGGCCCGTGCCGGAGTGGCAAGCGGGCCGGCGCACAACGCGACCGCGAAGACGGTCCCAATTGACAGGGCGCGCATCGAAAATCCTTCTGATCTGGCAGCGACATGACGAAAAACCACGTCGCGGCAGCCGGAGCCAGAAGAATGTCACAAAACTCCTCTCGGCCGGTACTTCGGTTCGCCGCACTCCGAAATCAGATGAGAGGTGCTCGCCCACGAACGGCGCAGGAGCCGGCCCGGTCCTGTGCGCGTTCGACCGCAAGTGGATCGCCGTGGTCGGTGCTCACAACCGCGTGATGCCGAGGTCGCGGACCACGTCCGCCAGTGCGCGGACCATCTCGGTCTCGGCGTCGCTGCGCCACACCAGACCCCAGCGCAGGCCCGGCCAGTCGTGAATCGTGCGGGACCTGTTGACGCTCACCTTCGGCTTCGGCCTGGTGTTCACACCCTGCCCGATCCAGGGGGCGATGCTGGAACTGGGCATCGTCGGCGACGGCACCGCGAACTGGCCGACCGTGACCCAGGACGAGTGGATGCGCCGGCTGGGCACGCTCCCCCTCATGTACCAGCCGGGGGATCGGTGGCAGTACCACGTCGGCTCGGACGTGCTCGGCGTGCTCGTGTCGCGGGCGGCTGGTCAGCCGTTCAGCGCGTTCTTGGCCGAGCGCCTGTTCGGCCCGCTCGGCATGGTCGACACGGGCTTCCACGTGCCGGCAGACAAGCTCCACCGCCTGCCGACGAGCTACGCCCACGACCCGACGACCGGCGAGCTGACCGTGTGGGACAAGGCCCGAGGCGGCAAGTACAGCCGTCCACCGGCTTTCGAGGCCGGCGGCGACGGCCTGGTGTACACAGTGGACGATTACCACGCGTTCCTGCGGATGCTGTTGAACAACGGCGTCCACCACGGCCGGCGCGTCCTGTCCCGCGCGAGCGTCGCGCTGATGTGCATGGACCACCTGACCCCGGCTCAAAAGGTGGAGAAGGACCAGTTCGGCGACCACTTCGGCCGGCATGGCGGCTACGGCTTCGGCGTGGCGGTCCGCACCCGTCGACGCGACCTGGCCTCCCCGGGCCAGTTCGGCTGGGACGGCGGCCTCGGCACGACTGCGTACGCCGACCCGGCGGAGGGCCTGGTCGGCATCATGCTGACGCAGACCGCCATGGACTCGGCGGACAGGCCGCGGCTGCACCAGGACTTCTGGACCGTCGCGTACCAGACACTGGGCGCCTGAACGGATGGCGTGAGGCCTGTCGCCCTGGGCGGGCAACAGGCCGCCGCCTTCCCGCAAGGCGGGTCAGCGCGCGAACTGCCGGTGACTACCGATGCCGGTAGCCCGCCATCGAACCCCGTGCGGACGAACCATGAAGCGCGTCAACATCGACGACACCCGACTCAGCCTCAACACCTATGTGGACGAACGCGAGGAAGGACCGCAGTGCGAGTGGCGCGACAACGGCCTGCTCGCCGTCCTGCGGGAGTGGAGCGAGCGCGTCTGCGAAGGGATCACCGAACGGTGTTCCGCTTTTCACCGATGAGGTTGATAGCGATCAAGGGCTCGATCATGCAGGATTTCCGGCGAGATCCGGCACGCCGGGCGGGTGGTCGTCACGATCCCTGCTGTGTGACGAGATCACCTACTTGCGGTGGACGCGGACGTGGTCGATCTCCATCGAGCCCTCGGTGACCTCCGGCGGGATCTTGGCGTAGACGAACATGTCCAGCACCAGTGCCCCGTTCCCGGAGAACGCGCCCTGGCGGCAGACTTCCTTGCCGTCGAGGAACCACACCGTCTGGTCCGGTCCGAGCAGCTGTCCGATCGTGTGCCAGTCCTGGGTCAGGTCGACGGGGTGCTGGTACTGGCACTGCCCGCCGGGGTTCTGGTGGTTGGTGAAGTAGAGCCGGAACGGGTTGTCGCTGTAGTACTCGTAGGTGTCCTGCTCGTTCGAGCCGTTGCCGTTCCACGTCCAGGTCGAGGGCCAGAAACCCTTGTCCTTGGGCAGTTTCAGCCGCGTCTCGATGTAGTCGCCCGGCTGGACCTGGAATTCCTGGGCCGGCCCGTTGCCGCAGGTGTGCGCGGTGGTGATCAGCGCGCCGGACCACTCGTAGCCCGGCTCGGGGTTGTCCTTGCGGGCGGTCATCACCAGCTTGCCGTCGCGCAGTGCGAGCGCGTTCCAGGTGTGCCACTCCAGCTGCTCGTTGTTGCCCTTGTTGCCGAGGCAGCGGTCGCCTTCGGCGTCGGAGTGGATGGACCAGCGGTTGCGGTCGATCTCGGTGCCGTCGAACTCGTCCGCGAAGGCGGTCGGCCAGCTCGTCGGGGGTTCGTCCTGGGCGGCCGCGTGCGGCGCGGCGACGGCGGCGCTCGCGATCAGGACGGTGGCGAGCAGGGCGGCTCTGGGCATCGGGACTCCGGGACGTGGGGGAGGGGGTCGGGGGACGGCGCCCATGCTGTGCACCGGTCGGCCGCGAGGGAACCCGGCATCGGAATCGCTTATGCGCGAACGACGAATGACGGGTCCGGGAAAGGGCAAGTGTCGATTCGGTTCGCTCCGAAGGGAAAGCGCGCCATGCGGGAGGAAAACCTATGCTGCGCGCGTGCGTGACGCGGAAGTGAAGGCATCGAGGTCGGTGCTCGCCGCGCTGTCGGTCCTGGTGTTCGGCTGGGTGATCGCGGCGGGCAACACCGGAATCGCTTGTGCGGCAGTGGGCAACGACGTGATCCCGATCATCACGGGTACCCTGCTGTGCCTCGTTTTCATGATCGCGCTGCGCGTGCTGCACCGCGCGTGGTGGCTCGCCGTGCTCTCCGCTTTGCCCGGCCTGCTGATCCTCGTTGGTTCGGTCCAGCACGCGCCTGAGGCGGCGCTGGCCTCTCGTGGTATCCGCGAGAACGTGGTGATCACGGCGGTGTCGGCGGTGAGCACCAACCACCGCTTCACCCTCGCCGGCGCGAACGGCGAACTCGCGCAGACCCTGGAATACCGGGGAAGCGATCCGGACTACCGGGTGGGCGACCGCATCGAGGTGATTCGCGATCCGGAAGGCGTTGTACCCTTGGAGGACGCCGCCAAGGTCGATCCGCGAGGACGGCTCAACGGTCTGGTCATGGGCGTCGTCGGCTGGTCCGTCCTCACGGTGCTGGCGGGCTGGCGAGGGCACGTGCGGCGCAGGAAAGGCGTCGTCTACGACGACTGAGTCGACGATCACTCTCGACTGGACACCTTGCGGCTGATTAGGGTTTGCCGGTGACCGAGGAAGTTCTTGCCGCACAAGGGACAGACCGTCGGTCCTTTTTCTCCGACGCCTCGCTGTCGTCCTTCGTCGCCGCCCTCATCGCCGTCGTGGTCTCCTACTCCGGTCCCGCGGTGATCGTGCTGACCGCGGCCCAGGCCGGGCGGCTCACCCCGGGGCAGACCACCTCGTGGCTGTGGGCGATCTCCATCGGCAGCGGTATCACCTGCCTCGTGCTGAGCCTGTGGACCAAGGTCCCGGTGATCACCGCGTGGTCCACGCCCGGTGCCGCCCTGCTCGTCACCAGCATCGGCCACTACTCCTACGCCTCGGCCATCGGAGCCTTCCTCGTCTCCGCGCTGGCCATCACGGTGGTCGGCTTCTCCGGGGTGTTCGGCAGGCTGATGGCGTTCGTGCCCGACGCGCTGGTCTCCGCGATGCTCGCCGGAATCCTGTTCTCCTTCGGGGTCGAAGCGTTCCGCGCGCTCGGCCAGGGCCCGCTCGTCGCCGCCGCGGTGCTGCTGGGCTACGTTCTGGCCAAGCGGTTCAGCGCCCGCTACGCCGTCCCCGTCGCCCTCTTGCTCGGCGTGTCCGCCGCGGCGGCGAGCGGAGGGCTGGACTTCCGCGGTGTCGCACTGGAACTGGCCAGTCCACAGTGGACTACCCCGGTCTTCGACACCGCCGCGATCATCGGTATCGGTGTCCCGCTGTTCGTGGTCACCATGGCCTCGCAGAACGCCCCCGGCCTCGCCGTGCTGCACGCGAGCGGCTACCGCCCCGGCGACCGCCTGCTGGTCGGCGGCACCGGCCTCACCTCGCTCGCCCTCGCCCCCTTCGGGTGCCACGCCGTCAACCTCGCCGCGATCACCGCCGCCATCTGCACCGGCGAGGAGTCCCACCGCGACCCGCGCAGGCGCTACCCGGCCGGCGTGTTCTGCGGACTGCTCTACCTGCTCATCGGCGCCCTCGGCGGCACCCTCATCGGCGTCTTCACCGGCCTGCCCAAGGAACTCGTCGCCGCCATCGCGGGCGTCGCCCTGATCGGCGCGCTGATCTCCGGCCTCAGCGGCGCCATGGCCACCCCGCGCGACCGCGAGCCCGCCGCCGTGACCTTCCTGGCGACCGCCTCCGGCCTGTCCCTGTTCGGCATCGGCTCCGCGTTCTGGGGCCTCGTCTTCGGCCTGTTCACCCACGTCGTCCTCACCGCACGCCGGAAGACCGAATGAGTCATCGGGGTGCTTGAACGCACCGAACGCGGCATTGAGGTCACGAGGTGAGTGCGCGTAGGCGGGTGAGTGTCGAAGCGCGACGCGGATCGGCGGGGGACAGGGTGCGGGCGAGCACCTCGTGCACCTCGATGTCGTCGGCGCCGTGTGGCTGCTGGGCGAACTCCCACAGCACGTCGGGCCGCCCGCAGTGCACCGCGGCGGAGCGGACGGCGGCGTGCAGCTCCTCGCGCTCGGCCCGGACGACGGGCGCCTCGGATCGGGGGAGCAGTGGTCCGCGATACGACCGCACGGCGAGCGCGACATCGCCGGAACGCACTGCCGAACGCACGCGCAGGAAGTCGGCGTCGACGGTGGCGAGGAGCCGATAAGGCTTGCGCCCCAACGCGATGCCGAGCTGAGCCCGGAGCCGGTGCAGTTCCGCGCGCACGGTCACGGCGTTGCCGTCCTCGCCGTGCGTGGCGAGCGCGAGGGCTTCAGCGCTGAGCCCGTCGGGCCGAAGTGCCAGTGCGGCAAGGATTTCGGCGTGGCGCAGGCTCAGCGGGTGCTGGCGGCCCTCGAAGGTCGCGACCGGATCTTCCAGCAACGACAACGACAATCGCGGAGTTCGCGTGACGCGGGTCGAAGGCACCCGCAGCAGATAACCCTCGTGAAGCGGCTCCAGCAGACCGGTGCGCCCGTCGCCGAAGCGGATCTCCGGACCGGAGACGTCGACGCGCGCCGGCAGGTCGCTGATGGCCGACACGAGCACGCGCCCGGTCGGCGTCAGCAGCGCGCCCGGCTGGCCGCGCAATCCGAGCAGGTGCGGCATGTTCCGCTCGCGCAGGCGTTGTTCGCGGGCGGCCAGCTCGGCGTGGAGCTGCCCTTCGGCGAGCTTGGCGGCGGCCTCGACGAGCGCGGCGACGGCGGGGTGCGCGGTGTGCACCGGACCGCTGACGTCGACGACCCCGAGCACGGCGCCGGTGTCGGGATCGCGCACGGGGCTCGCCGCGCAGGTCCACGAGTGGTAGCTGCGCACGAGGTGTTCACCGGAGTGGATGCGCACCGGGCGGCCGAGCGCCAGCGCGGTGCCCATCGCGTTCGTGCCGATCACGTCCTCGGACCAGCGGGTGCCCTCGGCGAGCGAGGCCCGCTCGGCGGCGTGCCGGACGGCGTTGTCGCCCTCGCACCACAGGATGTGGCCCGCCGCGTCGGTGATGATCATGATCAGGCCCGCCTCCTCGGCGAACCCGCCGAGCAGCCCTCGCAACGCGGGCAGCGTGCCGGCCAGCGGGTGCGCCGCGCGCAGCTCGGAGACCTCGCGCCGGGCATAGACCGTCGGCGCCTCGGTGCGGTCGGGATCCACGCGGGCGTCGAGGGACCGTCGCCAGGACTCCGCGATCACCGTGCGCGGAGCCTGTGGCGCGCGGCCTCCGCCGAGCACCGCCTCGTGCACGCGGACCAGCACCCGGGCGCTCTCGACCGGGTCGGCGGGCGGAATGGCCATCACCTCGATGATTGACCTCCGCTCCGGCCCGGCGCAAGTGCAACGTGACTGCAACGTTGCCCTTCGTAACCTCGCCGCCACTCACCCCGAAGACGTGGGAGGCAGCAGATGACGACCTACGCCGCGCCAGGCTCCGAAGGCAGCGTCGTGACCTACCGCTCGCGGTACGACCACTTCATCGGCGGCGAGCACGTGCCGCCCGCGAAGGGCCGGTACTTCGAGAACCCCAGCCCGGTGACCGGTGAGGTCTTCACGGAGGTCGCCAGGGGCACCGCCGAGGACGTCGAGCGCGCACTGGACGCCGCGCACGGGGCGGCGGCGAGCTGGGGGAAGGCGTCGCTGGCCGAACGCTCCGGCGTGCTGCTGAAGATCGCCGACCGGATCGAGCAGAACCTGGAGCTGCTGGCCGTCGCGGAGAGCTGGGAGAACGGCAAGCCCGTCCGCGAGACCCTGGCCGCCGATCTGCCCCTGGCGGTGGACCACTGGCGCTACTTCGCGGGGGTGCTGCGCGCGCAGGAGGGCGGGATCTCGCAGATCGACGCCGACACCGTGGCCTACCACTTCCAGGAACCGCTCGGCGTGGTCGGCCAGATCATCCCGTGGAACTTCCCGCTGCTGATGGCGACGTGGAAGCTGGCGCCCGCGCTGGCCGCGGGCAACGCGGTGGTGCTCAAGCCCGCCGAGCAGACCCCGGCCTCGATCCACGTGCTGCTGGACCTGATCGCCGACCTGCTCCCGGCGGGCGTGCTCAACGTGGTCAACGGGTTCGGCGTGGAGGCGGGCAAACCGCTGGCCTCGAGCAACCGCATCGCGAAGATCGCCTTCACCGGCGAGACCACCACCGGGCGGCTGATCATGCAGTACGCCAGCGAGAACATCATCCCGGTCACCCTGGAGCTGGGCGGCAAGAGCCCGAACCTGTTCTTCGCCGACGTCGCCGACGCCAGGGACGCCTTCTACGACAAGGCGCTCGAGGGCTTCGCGATGTTCGCGCTGAACCAGGGCGAGGTCTGCACCTGCCCGTCCCGCGCGCTGGTCCAGAGCTCGATCTACGACGAGTTCCTGGCCGACGCCGTCGAGCGGACCGGGAAGATCAAGCAGGGCAACCCGCTGGACACCGGGACGATGGTGGGCGCGCAGGCCAGCAACGACCAGCTGGAGAAGATCCTGTCCTACATCGACATCGGCAGGCAGGAGGGCGCGAAGGTCGCCACCGGAGGCGAGCGCGCGGACCTCGGCGGGGCGCTCTCCGGCGGCTACTACGTGCAGCCGACGATCTTCGAGGGCGACAACAGGATGCGGATCTTCCAGGAGGAGATCTTCGGCCCGGTGGTGTCGGTGACCCGCTTCGAGGACTTCGACGACGCGATCAGGACCGCCAACGACACGCTCTACGGCCTCGGTGCCGGTGTGTGGTCCCGCGACACCAACACCGCCTACCGGGCGGGGCGCGCGATCCAGGCCGGACGCGTGTGGACCAACTGCTACCACGCGTACCCGGCGCACGCGGCCTTCGGCGGCTACAAGCAGTCCGGCATCGGCCGGGAGAACCACCGCGCCATGCTGGAGCACTACCAGCAGACGAAGAACCTGCTGGTGAGCTACTCCGAGAACGCGCAGGGCTTCTTCTGATGCCCGTGGCGCGCGTGGCGGTGACTCCGGAGGCGGCCACCCTGCTCCGCCGCCTCCGGAGCACCTACGGCCGGCTGATGTTCCACCAGTCCGGTGGTTGTTGCGACGGCAGCGCCCCCATGTGCTACCTCGCCGGGGAGTTCCGCACCGGGCGGGCGGACGTGCACCTCGCGGACCTGGAGATCGGGGGAATGCCCGAACCGGTCCCGTTCTGGATGTCCGCCGCGCAGTTCGAGCACTGGCGGCACACCCACCTCACGGTCGACGTGGTCCCCGGCCGGGGCAGCGGGTTCTCGCTGGAGGCGCCGGAGGGCGTGCGCTTCCTGATCCGCTCCCGGCTGCTCTCCGACGCCGAGCTCGCCGAACTCGACGGGCGGTGACCCCGGGACTACGGTCGTCGGAGATCCACATGCGTCGAGACGAATCTGGAGGCCCGGTCGTGGCACAACAGGTCAGGGGCGTCATCGCCAGGGGACGTGGTGAACCGGTCACGGTGGAGACGATCGTGGTCCCCGAACCGGGCCCCGGCGAGGCCGTGGTGAAGGTCCAGGCGTGCGGGGTCTGCCACACGGATCTGCACTACCGCGAGGGCGGGATCAACGACGAGTTCCCGTTCCTGCTCGGGCACGAGGCCGCGGGGGTCGTCGAGTCGGTCGGCGAGGGCGTCAGCGGGCTCGAACCCGGCGACTTCGTCGTGCTCAACTGGCGCGCGGTGTGCGGGGACTGCCGGGCCTGTCGCCGCGGTCGGCCCTGGTACTGCTTCAGCACGCACAACGCGGCGCAGCCGATGACGCTGACCGACGGCACCCCGCTCAGCCCGGCGCTGGGCATCGGCGCGTTCGCCGAGAAGACTCTTGTCCACAGTGGACAGTGCACGAAGGTGGACCCGGAGGCGCGGGCCGCCGCGGTCGGGCTGCTCGGCTGCGGGGTCATGGCGGGCATCGGCGCGGCGATCAACACCGGCGGCGTCGGCAGGGGCGACTCGGTCGCGGTGATCGGCTGCGGCGGCGTCGGGGACGGCGCGGTGGCCGGGGCCAGGCTCGCGGGCGCCGCGAAGATCATCGCCGTGGACACCGACGCCAGGAAGCTGGAGTGGGCGCGCGGGTTCGGCGCCACGCACACGATCGACGCCCGCGCGGTGGACGACGTGGTGACCGCGATCCAGGAGCTGACCGACGGCAACGGCGCGGACGTGGTGATCGACGCGGTCGGCCGCCCGGAGACGTGGAAGCAGGCGTTCTACGCCCGCGACCTGGCCGGGACCGTGGTGCTGGTCGGCGTGCCGACGCCGGACATGCGGATCGAGATGCCGTTGATCGACTTCTTCAGCCGCGGCGGTGCGCTGAAGTCCAGCTGGTACGGCGACTGCCTGCCGACGCGGGACTTCCCGATGCTGGTCGACCTCTACCGGCAGGGCCGCCTCGACCTGGACGCCTTCGTCACCGAGGAGATCGCGCTCGACGAGGTGGAGGCCGCGTTCGGGAAGATGCACCACGGCGACGTGCTGCGCTCGGTGGTGGTCTTCTGATGACAGACGTGATCTTCTCAGCGGAGGGCGCATCACCATGACCGCGGCTCGCATCGACCACGCCGTCACGTCCGGCACGTTCTCGTTGGACGGCCAGACCTTCGACGTGGACAACAACGTGTGGGTGCTCGGCGACGACTCGGAGTGCGTCGTCTTCGACGCCCCGCACGACGTCTCCGCGATCCTGGACGTGATCGGCGGTCGCACCGTCAAGGCGATCATCGCGACGCACGCGCACGACGACCACGTGCGCTTCGCCCCGGAGCTGGCCGAGGCCACCGGGGCGCCGATCCTGTTGCACCCGGCCGATCTCGTGCTCTGGCACATGACCCACCCGGACGTGCGCCCCGGCGGCGAGCTGGCCGACGGGCAGGTCATCGAGGTCGCCGGGACCGCGGTGCACGTGCTGCACACGCCTGGCCACGCGCCGGGCGCCTGCTGCTTCCACGTGCCGGAGCTCGGCGTGGTGTTCACCGGCGACACCCTCTTCCAGGGCGGACCCGGTGCCACTGGCCGATCGTTCTCCGACTACGACACGATCATCGACTCGATCACCAAGCGGTTGTTGGAGCTGCCGCCGGAGACGGTGGTGCACACCGGCCACGGCGAGAGCACGACGATCGCGGCGGAGGCGGCGGGTTTGGCCCGCGGGTAGGCGGGGTAGTAGCCCGGAGTGCTGGACAGCGACGTCCGGGCGCGCGCCGACCGGGTGGCGGGGCGAACGGTGCGCAGTCTCGAATGCGGGACTGGTGCGCCGGTTGTCGTTCTGCTGCCCGGTCTCGGTGCGCTCGGGTACCTGATGGACGCGCTGACCGAGTACGGCGCGAGAAGCCGATCGTTCCTGCTCGACGTCCCGGGCTTCGGAGTGCGCGGCCGACCGGCGTGCCGTCCGGATGTCAAAGCCGTCGCGGACACCGTCCTGGACTGGCTTGAGGCCGTCGTTGCCGGAGAGCCCGTGGTGCTCATCGGGCATTCCTCCGGCGCCCACGCCGCGCTCCGAGTGGCGCTCCGGTCGGCCGCAGTGCGCTCATTGGTGCTGATCGGGCCGCCCTTCCCGCCGGAGCAGCGCACTGTGTCCGGTTTGCTCCGCGCGGCACTGCGGGATGTCGTGCACGAACCGCTCAGCCTGGTGCGAGCCCTTGCGCCGTACTACATCCGCGGTGGTCCGATCGCGGTGGCGCGCTACCTCATCTCGACCGCGCGCGAGACTCCGGAGCGGTCGATCGCGGACGTCGCGTGTCCGGTTCTGCTCGTGCGCGGTGAGCACGACGCCTTCGCTCCGCGGCACTGGGTGGATCGGCTCGCATCGACCGCTCGATGTGGACAGTCGGTCACGTTCTCCGGCGCGCATTCCTTTCCCTTCCAGCACTAGGTGGACGGACAATGCAGACGTTCCTGCCGCACGCCGACTTCGCCGCGAGCGCCGCGGTGCTCGACGACCGCCGCCTCGGCAAACAACGCGTGGAGACGCTGCAGATCCTGCGAGCGCTGGTGTGGCCCGAATACGGCTGGAAGCGCCATCCCGCGGTCACCATGTGGCGCGGCTTCACGCGGGCACTCGTCGGCTACGGCGTGGAGATGTGCCGCGAGTGGGGAGCGCGCGGGCATGCCGACTCCACTGTGGACTCTTTGCTGGAGTTCAGCGGCGGTGAGGTCCCCGAGCAGGGTGAGCTGATCGACACAGGCGCCGTGCCGCCGTGGCTCGGCGATGAGGCCGTGCACGTCTCACACCGCTCTGCCTTGGTACGCAAGGAACCCGAGCACTACCGCCGGTTCTTCCCCGACGTCCCGGACGACCTGCCTTACACCTGGCCGAAGCCGGTGTTTCCGCGCTGGCCCGTGCGCGGCCACCGGGCGATGCCGCTGGGCGACGCCTCCGCGCTCCTCGGCATCGACGAACTCACCGTCGCCGAACGCGAGGCGGTCGAGGAGGTGCGGCTCGGTCGTTCCACCGAGCTGCACAGCGACCGCCCTGGGCAGATCGGCTTGCTGGCCGGGCTGTGCACTGAAGGACGAACGCTCTGGCTGCTCCCGGGCGAGCCACTGGAAGTCCGTCGGGGCCCGCGCCGCGACCTCCCCGCGCGAACACCCGGCGACCGGCCCAGGCTCGCCCGTCCTGCCGGGCCCCGCGAGGTCGCCGCGACCCGGGACGAATGGGCCCACGATCCCGAGTTCCTGTTCCACCGGGGAGAAGTCGAAGTCGGCGCGGGCATCGGCCTGGTCGTGCTGGACGGCGCGCCGGCCGCTCCCGGCACCGGGGTTCCCGTGCTCCGGCTGCACTGATTAGGCGTGTGCCGGGCGGGGAACCACCAGTCCTATGCGAATAGCGGTGACCGGCGCCAGCGGGAACCTGGGAACCGCCCTGCTCCGGGCGCTCCCACGGGACTGGAGCGTCGCCGCTGTCGCGCGCAGACGCCCTGACCAGGTCGAACCGTACACGCGCGCCGAGTGGACGGAGTGCGACATCGGCACGGACAAGGCGGAGCTGCGTGCCGCCTTCGCCGGGGCCGACGCGGTGGTGCACCTGGCCTGGGCGATCCACCCGCGCATCGACGACCCGGAGATGCGGCGCACGAACATCGAAGGCACCAAGAACGTCCTGGCCGCCGCCCGCGATGTTCCGCACCTGGTGTTCGGCTCCTCGGTGGCCGCGTACAAGCCCGCCGACCGGTGGGTGATGGTCGAGGAGGACTGGCCGCTCGGCGGCATCAAGGGCAACGCGTACAGCAGGCACAAGGCGGAGGCCGAAGCCCTGTTCGCCGAGTCGGGCCTCCGCTTCGCGTGCGTCCGCCCGGTGTCGGTGGTGCAGCGCGCCGCGGCGGCGGAGATGCGGCGCTGGTTGCTCAGCTCGCTGTTTCCCTTGTCGCTGCTGAAAAAGCGCTGGCTTCCGTTGCCGTTGTGGCCCGGGCTGCGGCTTCAGCTCGTGCACGCCGACGATGTCGCGTCGGCGCTGGTGCGGATCCTGGAACGCCGAGCGACCGGAGCGTTCAACCTCGCCGCCGATCCGGTGCTCACCGCCAACGACATCGGCCGGGTGCTCGGCGGTATCCGGCTGCCGGTGCCGCTCCTGCCCCTGGCCGGGCTGGCCTGGCCCGCGTGGCGGCTCGGGCTGCAGCCGCTGCACCCGGGGTGGCTGGCGCTGGCCGACAGGGCCTGCCTGGTGCTCTCCGCGCGGGCGCGGGCCGAGCTGGACTGGCACCCGCGGCACGACAGCGCGGACGCGCTCGCCGAGGTGATCGGCGGGATGGCGAACGGTGCCGGGGCGCAGAGCCCACCGCTGAAACCGGATACAGGCCCCTTCGGGAGGCTTCGCGATCTACGGTGGGGCAGGCCGACCCATCAGTCCCAAGGAGAGTCGTGACGCACCCAGGTGACATCGCCGACGCCGTGGTGATCGGCGCGGGCCCGAACGGCTTGGTCGCGGCCAACCTGCTCGCGGACGCGGGGTGGAGCGTCGTCGTGCTCGAAGCCGCCGACGAACCGGGCGGTTCCGTGCGCAGCGGCGAGGTCACCGAACCGGGCTTCCGAACGGACTTCTGCAGCGCGTTCTACCCGTTGAGCGCGGTGTCACCGTTCATGACCGCGCTGGACCTGGAGCAGCACGGGCTGTCCTGGCGGCATGCACCGGACGTCCTCGCGCACGTTCTCCCCGACGACCGGGTCGCGCTCGTTTCCCGCGACGTCGACCGCACGGCGGAGTCGGTCGCGCAGTTCGCCGAACGGGACGGTGACGCCTGGCGCGCGGAGTTCGGGACGTGGCAGCACATCCGCGACGATCTGATGGACGCGCTCTTCCGCCCGTTCCCGCCGATCCGCGCGGCCGGACGGCTGTTCCGCCGCATGGGCACCGGCGACGCGCTCCGGTTCGCGCGGCGAGCCGTGATGCCGGTGCGCGCCCTCGCGAACGAGCTGTTCGAGGGCGAGGGCGCGCAGCTGCTCTACGCGGGTAACGCGCTGCACTCCGACCTCGGCCCGGACACCGCGGGCAGTTCGATCTTCGGCTGGCTGCTCGCGATGCTGGCCCAGGACGTCGGTTTCCCGGCTCCGGCAGGCGGTGCGGGGGAGATCACCGCGGCTCTGGTGCGACGGCTCGAATCGCTCGGCGGGCGGGTGGACTGCGGCCGCAGGGTGGACCGCGTGCTCATCGCGCGCGGCACGGCGGTCGGGGTGCGCGACACCACCGGCGAGCTGGTCCGCGCCCGCAAGGCGGTGCTCGCCGACGTTCCCGCGCCGAGCCTCTACCTGGAGCTGGTGGGCGCCGAGCACCTGCCGTCCCGCATGGTCGACGACCTCAGCCGCTTCCACTGGGACGACTCCACGGTCAAGGTCGACTGGGCGCTGTCCGGCCCGGTGCCGTGGACCGCGAAGGAGGCCGCCGGCGCGGGCACGGTGCACCTCGGCGGCGACCTCAACGGCCTGGCGCGGTTCAGCTCGCAGCTGTCCTGCGGGCAGACGCCGAAGGTCCCGTTCCTGTTGCTGGGCCAGATGACCACGACCGACCCGAGCCGGTCACCGCGCGGGACCGAGTCGGTCTGGGCCTACACCCACGTGCCGCGCGGGCAGAAGTGGGACGCGTCCCGGCTGCAGCGCGCCGCCGAACGCATCGAGCAGACGATCGAGAAGCACGCGCCCGGCTTCTCCTCGAAGGTGATCGCCCGGCACGTCGCGGGCCCGGAAGAGCTGGGGCGGCACAACATCAGCCTCGTCGACGGCGCCGTCAACGGCGGGACCGCGGCCATCCACCAGCAGCTGATCTTCCGGCCCACCCCTGGCCTCGCCCGCCCGGACACCCCCGTCGACCGGCTCTACCTGGCGAGCGCGTCGGCCCACCCCGGCGGCGCTGTGCACGGCGGGCCCGGCGGGACGGCGGCTCATGTCGCGTTGCTGCGCAACGGTTTCGCGGGCGGCGCCTACCGGGCACTGATCGCGGCGACGCTGTCCAGGATCACCGCGGACAGGTAGTCAGGCGCGGCCCCTGGCGATGTCGCCGAGCCTGCGCAGCGCCTCGGTGTTGCGCGGCTTCAGCAGCACCGCCTGCACGGCCGTGGGGATCATCCGGCCGGGGCCCTGGGTGATCTCCTCCTCCATCAGCACGTCCGTCGCGCCCGGCCCGGCGGGCGTGAGGGTGAGCCGCACCCGCGCGCTGCCGACCGGCCACATCCGCGCCTCCAGGTCGATCAGCCTGCCGGGCACCACGTGCAGCACCCGCGTCACGTCCTGCACGTGCAGGGGCCACGGTCCGACGCTGTGGTGAATCCGGGTGCCCTCGGCGGGCCAGCCCGGGTCGACCTCGCGGATGTGCGATGCGCCCACCACCCACCCCGCGTAGGACCACCCGTCGGCCAGGACGGCGAACACGTCCTCAGCGCTCGCCGCGATCCGCATCTCCGTCTTCACCATTCCGCCCGGGTACCCGAGCGCTCCCGTGGTCAACCGGAGCCGGTCGTACAGTACGGGGATGCTGAACCTCCGGGAGCGGATCCTCGCCGAGCTCGCCGTCAAGCCGACCATCGTGCCCAAGGTCGAGGTCAGGGAACGCGTCGACTTCCTCAAGGACTACCTGCGCTCGACCCCGGCCAAGGGGTTCGTGCTCGGGATCAGCGGCGGTCAGGACAGCACGCTGACCGGCAGGCTGTGCCAGCTCGCGAGCGAGGAACTGCGCGAGGAGGGCCACGAGGCCACCTTCGTCGCGGTGCGGCTGCCCTACGGCGTGCAGGCCGACGAGCAGGACGCGCAGACCGCGCTGGAGTTCATCAAACCGGACCGCGTGGTCACGGTGAACGTCAAGCCGAGCGCGGACGCCGTCGCCGCCGAGGCCGCTGGCGCCCTGGGCGAACCCAGGCTGCGGGACTTCGTGCACGGCAACGTCAAGGCTCGCGAGCGCATGGTGCTCCAGTACGCCATCGCGGGACAGCTCAACCTGCTCGTCGTGGGCACCGACCACGCCGCCGAGGCGGTCACCGGCTTCTTCACCAAGTACGGCGACGGCGGCGTCGACATCACTCCGCTGACCGGCCTGACCAAGCGCCAGGGCGCCGCGCTGCTGCAGGAGCTGGGCGCGCCGCCGAGCGTCTGGGAGAAGGTGCCCACCGCCGACCTCG
Organism: Allokutzneria albata; assembly: GCF_900103775.1. Lineage (GTDB taxonomy): Bacteria > Actinomycetota > Actinomycetes > Mycobacteriales > Pseudonocardiaceae > Allokutzneria > Allokutzneria albata. Next base: position 546,909 of record NZ_LT629701.1, read on the forward strand.
AGAGCGACCGGCCCGCGCTGCCCGACGAGGTCGCGCTCGGCCTGAAGTACGCCGAGATCGACGACTACCTCGAAGGGCTCGACGTCGCGCCCGAGGTGGCGGAGAAGCTGGAGTCGATGTTCCTCGCCACCCGGCACAAGCGCGCCGTCCCGGTCACCCCGGCCGACGACTGGTGGCGTTGACCGCAGCGCTTCGGAAGACCGTCACACCCGGCGCGGGTTCGCCCGCTCGACCAGCCGCAGGATCGCACCCGCGCCGTCCTCCGCGCGCACGTGCCCGGCCAGCACCCGAGCGCAGGCGCGGTAACCAGGTTCGGTGACGGCGCGGGTGACCAGCTCGGCCAGCGGCTCGGCGGCCAGCTTCGCGAACGGCACCGATCCCGGGCTGACGCCGACCTTCGCCAGCCGCGAGGCCCAGAACGGCTGGTCCGCCAGCACCGGGGTGGGCACGACCGGCACCCCGGCGCGCACGCTCGCCCCGGTGGTCCCCGCGCCGCAGTGGTGCACCACCGCGGCCATCTGCGGGAACAGCCAGTCGTGCGGGACGCTCTCCACGCACATCACGTCGTCGCCGGTCGCGGTGAGCCCGGACCAGCCGGCCTGCACGACGGCGCGGATCCCGGCGCGGCGCACTGTCTCGGTCACCACCTCCGACAGGCGTTCACCCGCTCCCGGCGCCATGCTGCCGAAGCCGAGGAACACCGGGGGCGGACCGGCCTTCAGGAAGTCCACCAGCTCGGCGGGTGCGGTCCAGCCGGGCGGGCGCTCCGGCCACCAGTAGCCGACCACGTCCACGCCGCTCGGCCAGTCCACCGGGCGCGGCACCACGTGCCTGCTGAACCCGTGCAGCACCGGGAAGCCGTGGTCGGCCAGCATCATCCGCCGCGCCGCGCCGACCCCCACCGGCGGCAGCCCGATCCGGCGGCAGAACTGCTTCACCGACGCGTCGATCGAGGTCGGCACGCGCAGCGCGAGCCTGGGCAGCCACCGGTTCAGCACGCGGCCGAGGTCCTTGCCGCCCAGTCCGGCGAGGCCGAACTCCGCGGTCGGCACGCCGGGGAACAGTTCGAGCGCGACGGCGGGGATGCCGAGCGCCTTGCCCGCCAGGTACCCGTTGATCATCGCTCCGCGTTGCAGCAGCAGGACGTCCGCGTCCGCCGCGGCGTCCATCACGCTGTCGGCGACGCTGTTCATCAGCTGCTCGGCGATCTCCAGCTGCACCTTCAGCCCCTTGAGCCCGGTGCCCTTCTCCGCCCAGGCGCGCCCTTGCTCGGAGGCCAGCAAGGCGCGCATGTCGCCCGCCATCGGGCGGTGCTCCAGCCCGAGTTCGCCGAGCATGTCCGCGAACTCGGCCGGGGCGGAGACGACGACCTGGTGGCCCGCCTCGCGCAGCCGCACCGCGGGGCCGGTGTAGGGAGCGACGTCGCCGCGCGAGCCCACGGTCACGATCACGATCCTCATGCGCCTCAAGCTACACAGGTTTCATAAATTCGTGAAGGTTGTGAAGTGTGATCTCCGGCTAGCCTGTGTCCCGTGGACGGAGTGCGAGGGCTCGGCGGCGACGCCACGGCTCTGCGGAAGCTGAACACGGCCAGGGTGCTGCGGGTGCTGCACCGCGCGGGAGCGGTCACCCTGACCGAGCTGACCAAGGCCACCGAGCTGTCCCGCTCCGCGGTCGAGGGCGCCATCGAGGAACTGCTGGCCACCGGCCTCGTCACCGAGGTCGAACCCGTCTCCGGCGGACCCCGCCCGCTCGGCAGGCCCGCGCGCCGTTTCCGCTTCCGCATCGACGCCGGACACGTGCTCGGCGTCCACGTCAGCCCGCACAAGGTCTACGCCGTCCTCGGCGACCTGCACGGCGAGATCGTCGAAACCAGGCGGGTCGAGCTGACCCCGGACCTGCCCGGCCCCGAACGCCTGGTGCGGCTCCGGCGCACCGCGCACCAGTGCCTGCAGGCGGCCGGGATCACCAAGGACGACCTCTGGGCGGTCGCCGTCGGCACGCCGGGACTGGTCGGCCGCACCGGGAAGATTTCGCTCTGCTCGGTGCTCGACGGCTGGACCGGCCTCGACCTCGCGGGTGAACTGGGCGCCCACTTCCCGTGCCCCGTCCTGGTGGAGAACGACGCCAACACCGCGGCGATGGGGGAGCGCTGGCGCGGCGTCGCCCGCGACATCGACGACGTGGTCTGCGTGCTCGCCGACCACAAGCTCGGTGTCGGCGTGGTCATCGACGGCCGCGTGCACCGCGGCAGCCACGGCGCGGCGGGCGAGCTGGGCGCGCTGCCGAACTCGCCGTGGGCCGCCGCCAACGACTTCCTGGTGAACTCCGAGCACGACCCCGCGCGCGTGTTCGCCGACCCGCGCGCGGCGGCCGAGGTCGCCGACTTCGTCGAGGCCCTGGCCAACGGCATCGCCACCATGGCGCTCGCCGTGGACCCTGAACTGGTGGTGCTGGGCGGTGTCATCGCCGACTGCGGCCCGGCGCTGCTGGAACGCCTGTCCGCCCGGGTGCCCGGACTCTGCCTCACACCACCGCGCCTGGTGCTCTCGGAGCTGGTCGACGACGCCGTTGCGCTCGGCGCGCTGCGCGTGGCCCTCGACGAGGCCGAGAAGCGCCTGTTCGCTATTTCAGCGAGCTAGCCACCTTCTCCGCGAGCTTCGTGACGTCGCCGCACAGATCGGCGGCGTCGTCGTTGCGCACCTGCAGCGTCACCACGCCGGAGCCCTCCTGCATCACCGCGCGGCACTCGATCGCCCGCCGCTCCTCCGACTGCAGGTCGAAACCGGACTTGTGCACGAACACCTCGCGCCCGCCGAGCGACTTCGCGGGCTCCTTGAGGTTCCACGACTTCCGCAGCGTCTCCAGCGGGATGTCCGGCATCCGCTTCAGGTCCACGCTGTAGCCGGAGGCCGACCACGAGCAGGTCAACCCGAGCGAGTCCTCCTCGCGCTTGGCGGTCGGCTCACCCGGCCACGGGAAGTCCGCCTTGCCGACCACCTCGCACAGGTCCTTCGCCGCGGGTGCGCCGCCACCGCCGCACCCGGCGCAGACGAGGGCGGTGGCCGCCAGGATCGACACGAGTCCCTTCACCACCGCACCTTCTCAAACGAAAGCCGGGCCACCCGGGGGCAGCCCGGCTTTTCGGGTCAGGCCGGACTTTCCCCGCGCTTGCCGGACCAGTCCACGTGGAAGCTGCCCTCGCGGTCCACCCTGCGGTAGGTGTGCGCGCCGAAGAAGTCCCGCTGGCCCTGGATCAGCGCCGCAGGCAGCCGCTCCCGCCGCAGCCCGTCGTAGTAGGCCAGCGACGACGCGAAGCCCGGCGTCGGAACACCCAGCTCCACCGCCGTGGTCACCACGCGGCGCCACGCCTGCTGCGCCTGCTCCAGCGCCTTGGCGAAGAACGGCGCGACCAGCAGGGACGGCAGCTCACCCGACTCGTCGTAGGCCTCGCGGATGCGGTCGAGGAACCGCGCCCGGATGATGCAGCCCCCGCGCCAGATCGTCGCCGTCGCACCCAGGTCGACGTCCCAGCCGTACTCCTTGCTGGCCGCGATGATCTGGTCGAAGCCCTGCGCGTAGGCGACCATCTTCGACGCGTAGAGCGCCAGCCGGACGTCCTCGACCAGCGTCCGCGCCGCCTCACCGGACACTCGGCCGCCGCTCGGGCCGGGCAGGTTCGCCGCCGCAGCGCGCTGGTCGGCGTGCCCGGACAGCGACCGCGCGAACACCGCCTCCGCGATCCCGCTGATCGGCACGCCCAGCTCCAGCGCGGTCTGCACCGTCCAGCGCCCGGTGCCCTTCTGCTCCGCCTGGTCCAGCACGACGTCCACGAACGCCTTGCCGGTCGCCGCGTCGACCTGGTCGAGCACCTCGGCGGTGATCTCGATCAGGTACGAGTCCAGCTCACCGGTGTTCCAGCCGCGGAAGACCTCCGCCAGCTCCTTCGCGCTCAGTCCCAGCCCCTGCCGCAGCAGGTCGTAGGACTCCGCGATCAGCTGCATGTCGGCGTACTCGATGCCGTTGTGCACCATCTTCACGAAGTGCCCCGCACCGTCCGGGCCCACGTGCACGCAGCACGGCGTCCCGTCCACCTTCGCGGAGATCTTCTCCAGCAGCGGCCCGAGCGCGGCGTAGGACTCCTTCGAGCCGCCGGGCATGATGCTCGGCCCGAGCAGCGCGCCCTCCTCACCGCCGGAGATGCCGACCCCGGCGAAGTGGATGCCCTTCTCCTTCAGCGCGGCCTCGCGGCGGCGGGTGTCGGCGAAGTGCGCGTTGCCGCCGTCCACCAGGATGTCGCCCGGCTCCAGCAGCGGCGTCAGCTCGTCGATCACCGCGTCCGTCGGCGCGCCCGCCTTCACCATGATCACGATCTTGCGCGGTGTGGCCAGCGACGCGACGAACTCCTCCGCCGTCGCGCTGCCCACGAACTCGCCCTCGTGCCCGAACTCGGACACCAGCGCGTCGGTCTTCGCCCGCGAGCGGTTGTGCACCGCCACCGAGAAGCCGTTGCGGGCGAAGTTGCGCGCCAGGTTGCGGCCCATCACCGCGAGCCCGGTCACGCCGATATCGGCAGCCATGCGCTCTCCCCATCTTCAGGTCTTGTCAGCAACGTATCGACTTCCGGGGTCAACGCACCGGGAGGTCGAAGTAGGTCTCAGGATGTGGTTCACCTCGCAGGGTGAAGTGCCACCACTCCTGCGCGTAGTTGGTGAAGCCGTGCTTGTCCATCAAGGACTTGAGCAGCACGCGGTTCGCCTGCGCGGGCTGGCCGACCGCCGGGTTCGCCGTGTGCGCCAGCTTGTCGAAGCAGTCGTAGCCGGTGCCCATGTCCACGCTGTTGTCGGCGAACCGCCGCTCCTTGGGCGCGGTGCAGCTCACCAGCGCGTCCCCCGCGCGGTACTGCGCCTGCGGCGGCGGTGGCACGGCGACCAGCGTGAGGTCGACCGTGCTCCCACGACTGTGCCCGGAGCGGTCGGCGATGTAGCCGTCCGGGAACAGCCGGTCCTTGCCCAGCGTCGGGTAGAACTCGCCCTTCATCCGCGTGTCCGCGTTTTTCGCCCACCGGACGAAGTGGTTCACGGCGCGCTGCGGGCGGTAGCAGTCGTAGACCTTCAAGCTCAGCGACTTCGGCTTGAGCTCGGCCTGCACGCGTTTGAGCCCTTCGGCGGCCTGCGGCATCAACAGGCACTTGTTCGCCTCGTAGCCCTCGATGCGCTCGCCGACGAAGTTGTGGTCGGTGAAGTAGCGCGCCTCGACGAGGATGCTCGGGTCCACGTCCTGAACGGACACGAGCGGACCGGTGTTCGCGGCGGTCGTTGTCGTGGGCGCGGCGGTCGTACTGGTGGTGGCTTGCGTGGGCGGTGCCGATGGCGGCGGGGTGTCCGAGCACGCCACCAGCACTCCCGCGACCAGCAGTGTGCCGAGCACGACGGGGCGCGTAGTCATCCCACAGGGGGTACTTCACCCGCCCCCGTCGTGCAAGTCGGCTGATCAGCCGGTTTGAGCCAGCTCGTTGCACCTGGCCATCGCCTTGGCGGCCTGATCAGCGGTTCGCCTGCCGAGGCCGCACGCGCACGCGATGTCCACGCTGTCGTTGACGAGTCGTTCGACCAGGGCCAGCAACCGCCGCTGCGTGTCCAGGTCCTGGTTCTCGTGCGCCAGCCCGGCGATGAAGCGGCATCCCGGCGGCAACGCGAGCTTGCTCAGCGCGCGGTAGTAGGACTCGTCCGGCGATGGCGGCAGATCACCCATCGCGAGCGGCGCGTGCACGTACTCCAGCTTCCGCCCCGCGGGCCACGCGGCGGCGATCGCGTTGGACAGCGTCACGAGCGGCGCGGCGCTCTTCATCTTCCCGAGTGCCTTGTTGTTCAGGTCGCCCAGGCACAGGTGCACGCCGAAGCTCGTGCCTTCCGGAGCGCCCGCGGCGACAGCGACGACCTTCTTCGCCAACCAGCGCGAGAGCAGCCCGTGCACCAGCTTCGGCGCCTTGGTCATGAACACCAGCTCGACCGGCACTTCGATCTGGAACAGCACGTCGTCCCCGGCCTCGGCGTGGATCTGCCGGATCTCGCGCACAGTGGCGTCGTGGAACGGCTCGACGTGCTTGAAAGGACCGATCGGGCCGAAGACGAACATCGCGAGGTCCAACGGCCCCGGAACGCCGACCTGGTAACGCAGTCCTTCGTGCCGGTGCTCCTCGCGCAGCTTCTTGAACACCGGGTAGCTGCGTCGGAACTCGTCGACGTAGGTGAGGTTCAGCGCGTCACCGGTCAGTGCGCGTCCCTTGCGGATGCGGTATTTCGGGATGTCCTTGTAGCTCGACCACGTGCCCTTGGCCAGCATCTCCAGGTCCGGGTGCCCGTCGAGGCTGTCGACGAAGTTCACGATCCACCGGTTGCGCTCGCCCGTCTCGCCGTCGGCCAGCGTCCTCAACTTCGGACCCGATGTGGCCAGGGCCCCGGACATCGCCGACCCGGCGTCCTCGCCCGGCAGGCTCCCGACGTAGTGGACAGCACGATCACCCATGTCAACCTCCCCAGAAGCTACGAAAGTCCGTAGATCCTTGTAGGGCTGAACGGCCGAGTCATTCGCCCGATCGGCGGGCATTCGCACGAGCCGCGGCGCAGATGAACGCCCCCGTGCCCGGCCGCTGCTGGTCAGGCGGGACGAGGAAGTTCAACTGCTCCGGTTCGTTCGCGTACATCTCGGCGATCTGCACGTGCCGTGCGGGAGAGCAGTCGTAGAGCAGGCCGATCAGCCCCCGGTGTTCCTCGGCCAGATCCATCGCGCGCTCGCTGTCCGGGGCAACGCCCTCGTCCATCGCCGCGAGCAACCGCCGCACCCACTCGGCCTGCTCGGCCTGCATCCTGACGAAGTCCTCCTTGGCGAAACCCGACATCCGTTCCTGGGCCTGCCGCCACTCATCGGTGTGCCCCCACCGCCGCTCCGCCTGCTCGCCGTAGCCCGGAACCGGCTCCCAGTCTCCGAAGACCTCGAACCGCTCCTCGGGCGTCAGCGCGATCCCCATGCGCTGCGACTCCATCTCCCGGTCCACGGCCGCGACCATGCCGCTCAGCCGGTCGATCCTGGCGAGCAACAGGTCGCGCTGCCTGCGCAGGTGTCCCATCGTGTCCGTGCTCTCGTCCGCGACGATGGCGGCGATCTCGTCGAGGGGGAAGCCCAGCTCGCGATAAGCCAGCACGCGGTGCAGCCGATCCAGGTCCGCCTCGTTGTAGGTGCGGTATCCGGCGGGAGTGCGCCCGCTCGGCGACAGCAGCCCGATCTCGTCGTAGTGATGAAGAGTGCGCACGGTCACATTCGCGAGAGCGGCGACCCGTCCGACCGTGTAGTCCACGCTGATTCCTCCCTGACTGCGCACCCTCACCGTGCCGCCTCACGCCACGTGAGGGTCAAGCCCGCAGGCCGCCTCCGCGCGCCGACATGCCGCTGACCTGGGAGATCGCCGTAAGAGGGGGGTCGGTGAAAACGCCCCGTGAACCCCCTGCTAACTTTCCTTCCACACCGAGCGGGTCACCGCGAAGTGGTTCCCCGGGACGAGGACGCGCAGTGGGACCCCCACTGACAGCCCCGAAAACGGACCGGGTACAGTACGAAACAGCTCAACAAAATACGTTCCGAAGCGGACACAAACCGGGTTCACCCCCGATTTGACACCGGGAAATCGAACCGGATAAGCTTCGAGCAGAACAAAATGAGCCCCGGATGGGGAGCCCGAGTGTGGGTGATCCGGATGGTGTGCGTGTGTTCTTTGAGAACTCAACAGTGTGCCGATGTAAGCCAGTGAGCTTATGTTTTGGAATACCCCTCGTCAGGGGTTTCCTTTGAGATGATTGATTTGCTAGCAGTTCAGCTAGATCTCATCTCTCTTATCAGTCATTGATGGAGAGTTTGATCCTGGCTCAGGACGAACGCTGGCGGCGTGCTTAACACATGCAAGTCGAGCGGTAAGGCCCTTCGGGGTACACGAGCGGCGAACGGGTGAGTAACACGTGGGTAATCTGCCCTGCACTCTGGGATAAGCCCGGGAAACTGGGTCTAATACCGGATATGACCACTTCAGGCATCTGTT